>JANODP010000186.1:0-3250 GCA_031412755.1 Schlesneria sp.
GTCCCCCGCTCCGAAGAGCCCGTGAAGTGAACGGTTGATTTCCGGAGTATTGAAATTGTTTTCACGGGTCATTCTGGTCAAGGCCGGGCATTCACGCTACTCGTCGTCGATCTCGACCGACTTCACTTCGCTAATGACGCTGCCCCGCGCGAGGAGTGTTGAGAGGCGATCCCCTTCACGTAGTTGGGCCGCGTCGCGAATCAGGTCACCGTCGGGCAGGCGCTTCGTCAGCGAGTAGCCCCGATCGAGGACAGCCAGCGGGCTGAGCGCGTTCAACGAGGCGGCGAAGGAACCCAACTGCTGCCGCGATGCTTCGAGGGACTGCTTCATCCCGCGTCTCAATCGCGCGTCGAACTCGTCGAGCTTGAGAGACAGGTCGCGAATCCGATCGAGCGGCCGCGCGAAGCAGCGCCGGTTGGCAACCGACTCCAGCCGCAACCGCGCCCGCTGCGCCTGCTGCTTGAGTGACGAGGAAAGTCGCTGGCGCAACTGCACCAGTTCCGCACGCACCTCGGATTCCAGCGGGACCACGAGTTCACCCGCCTCGCTGGGCGTGAGGGCTCGCTTGTCGGCGACCAGGTCGGCGATGGTCACGTCGATTTCGTGACCGACCGCACTGATGACGGGAATCTGGCAGGCAAACATCGCCCGCGCGACGAGCTCTTCGTTGAAGGCCCACAGGTCTTCCAGGCTGCCGCCGCCACGACCGCAGATGCAGACCTCGACCCCGGAAATCGTGTGGACTCGCCGCAGCGCGGCCGCGATTTGCGGAGCGGCCGCCGGTCCCTGCACGGCCACCGGGACGATGACGATGTTCGCCTTCGGCCAGCGGCGCGTGATGACCTGAATCATGTCCTGCACCGCCGCGCCGGTCGGACTGGTGATGAGCGCGATGCGGCGAGGAAACTTCGGCAGCGGCCGTTTGCGTTCCGGTGCGAACAGGCCCTCGGCGGCGAGTTTCTGCTGGAGCTGACGGAATGCCAGTTCCAGCGGCCCGATCCCCTTGGGCTGAAGTTGTTCGACCACGATCTGATAGACGCCCCGCGCCTCGTAGACCTCGATCGGCCCGGAGGCGATGACCTGCAAGCCATCTTTCAGATCGAAGCGCAGCCGCTGTGCGGTCCCCCGCCACATGACGGCCTTGAGCTGCGCCGAGTCATCCTTCAACGTGAAATAACAATGCCCGGAACCGGCGCGCGTGAAGTTGGAGATCTCGCCGCTGACCCAGACGTGCGGGAACGACGCCTCGACGACCTCCTTCAAAACGAAGGTCAACGCGCTGACGGTCAGAACCGGGATGGTGTCGGAGGGGGATGCGGTTGAGTTCAAAGTCGCGGCGTACTCAATGTCAACGAGCGGGAGGAATTATTGAGCCGGCGTGGGGCTCGCCTTGGCAAGTGCAACTCGTTCCGCCGCCCATGCCGCTTCGTCGGCCGACAACGGCAATTCCAGAGGGCGCGAGTAATCGATGCGGCCATAGGCACCGTTGCGGTAGGCGAGATCGACCAGCGGTTGCAGATCGAGCACCACGTCGACATCGGTCGGTCGCAGCGGGATGCGAATCTTCGACAGTCTGCGGCGCAACGGCAGCGGATAGAACTCGTACTCATCGGGATGACTCGCCGCCCGCCAGACACTGACCAGATAGGTCTCGCGGTGACGACGCGGAAGAGACTTTAGTTTCAAAATGTTTTCGCGACCGGGGGTTCGCGTCAGGTCGATCTCGACCAGATTGACGACCGCCTCGCGACGCTCGCGCTGCTTTTGTTGATACTTCGTCAGTCCCTCGCCCGGCTGCTTGTTGCTGGGACTGACGAACGCGATGAACGTCACGACGCGATCGCCATCGCGGGTGTCGATGATTTCGACGAAGTGCTGAATGTCTTCTTCCTCGGACCGCACGCGGACTCGGATCGGTTCCGCAACCGCCGTGGCGACTGCGACTCCCCCTTCGTCACCGGTGGCTTCTGCAAACGAAGCAGACGGAAACTCCGTCACGACAACATCGGGTCGAATCCAACGCGCGTGATCGTCTTCAAAATCCTGAACGACCAGCCGCGTTTCACAGCGTGCAAACAGACCGGGTGGCAGGCTCTGGTTGAGTTGATCACTGCTGTAAATGGTCAACCGGCTGTGGACGTCGGACCAGTACTGTTCCAGATACGGGTCCATACCGGGAAAGGGACTGTGCATGGGAGTGGTCTCGCAAGCTCTGGCGATGGACGAGGCGGTAACGGTTTGAGTTCGCAAGGAAGTATAGCGAACGGTTGCCTCGTTTCTGCATCAACCGCCGGGCAACAACTGGCGCAGGAACTTGACGGCGCGGGCGATGTCGCCGGGGCGGTCGTCGCCCTGAGTGCGGATGGCGGTCATCCAGCCGCGATAGTCGATCTCGCCCAGGAGGGCGAAGACTTCGGGCCAGTCGATCGTTCCCTGACCGACGGCCGCCTCCTGGCTGCCGCCGCTGAAGTCGCGCAGGCCGTCGCGCAGTTGCACGTGCGACGTGACGGCGTGCAGCGTTCGCAGAGCCTCGGTCGAGGAACGGCCGGTCATCGCGAAGTGAGCCGGATCGAAGTCGATGCCGAGGGGTCCGGTTTTGATCTCGCCCGTCAATGTTGCGAGTTCCTCGGCTGAATCGTCCGTCGGTGTGATGCAGAGCACGGTGCCGACGTGGTTGCCGTGTCGAGCCAGATCGTTCAACACCTCGACGAGCAAGAGTCGTTGCCTGGACGTGCGTTCTGCGGGGATGCGACCGACTCGACAACAAAGCGTTGCCGCCTTGAGCGAGTACGCGAACGTCATCGCCTCGCGCAGCGCGGTCACACGCCGATCCAGCTCCCGCTCCTCCGTCAGTGGCTGCGTCAGGGGGTAAACGGCACCCGAGATCGTGAGGCCCAACTCGGAGACACGGTGCAGCAACTGCCTGCGCCCGGTCTCGGTCAGATCCGACGCGATGACTTCCGTGCTCAGGTCGAGTTGAACTCCCCGCACGCTCAGATCGGAGGCCGACTTGAGCGACGCGAGAAGCGGTTGACGAAAGCAACGAGTGGCCACGGCGAGGCGAAACTGGGGCATGGTGTGACGAACGATGAAGAGATTGAATCAACACAAGGCGGACGGTGGTCGCATTGTGGATCGCGCCGGACGGCAGGGCAAGGCGCGCAGATCGAAGGATGATTCTGGGTTGCGATTGTCGAGCGTCAGCTCGTTCCGCTGAATTTCGGAGCGGGGTGGCGTGAGCCCCCTGGTT
>JANODP010000187.1:0-4561 GCA_031412755.1 Schlesneria sp.
GACGCAGTTCCGCGGGCACCTTGGAAGTTGAACTGGGATGCAGAATGACATTCGCTCCCGACATGGGCTGGCCCTCAAACACGGCCCGCCCTTTCACCGGGTGGACCGCCACGGGTCGGGACGGACCGAGCGTCGCGTACCAATAACCGAGCAGTCCCACGATCAAAACACTGCACGCTGCGGCAACCATCCGAATGTGAGGTGGCCAGCCGGTCCAGTTGGTGAGATCGGGCAGCGAAGTCGAGGAGCCTCTCGAGGAGGTTCGCGTCGGACTCTGCCGCGACACGAGCCGCTGAACGACCGGGCTGGAAATCGACAATCCGTCGTTCACCTGAATCACTCCCGGAATCCGCTGTAACAGGATCAACAGCGTGAGTCGCTCCGTTTCGGACGCCACATCGCCACGGACGGTAATCACGCCGCGTTTCACATCCATGCCAATTCGGGCGAATGAAGCCGTCTTCTGCTGTGCCAGACAATCAGCCACTTCTCGCAAGACATCGTCATCCGATGGAACAGCCTCGACGTCCGAAGCGGACGTCAAACGAGATGCCGCCGCAGCGGTGGAAGCGACGACCGCGTGGCGTCGGTCACTCGGAGGTTTTCGATTCTGCGGTTCCGTAACGACGGAAGTCGTGGAAGCGGTTGGCGTGACGCGTTCCTGTGGCTCGCGCTGCGGTGGTGGAACGGTGGCGGACGACGACACCCCACCAGAAGCAACATCTGGAATCACCGGTGAGATTGCGGTGAGTTCGACCGCCACAGCCGATGTCGAAGTTCCAGAAGTTGGCATCTTCGGCGGAGGTCCAGCGAATGTCACCGCGGCCTGCGCCTGTGACTTGGCAATGTTGAGTACTTCCGCGGCGCGAGCCACCATCGCTGCGGCGTTGAACAAGCCGGGAACGTTGGCCGCTGCCACGGGCTGACCAAACTGACCGTTACGAACGAAGTCAGACGATTTCAATTGACCAAACTTGGCCAGCGTAAACACGTGCATGAAATCGACCGGGCCGAACTCGACGCCGTTCATCCAACCCCACCAGTCACGATCCCGATTCTGGGCGGTGGACCGTGTCAACTCGGCCTTCGCCTGTTCTTCGACCGCTTGAAATGCGGCTTCGCCCTGGGCAATCAACGCTTGCGCGATCTGAACTTTGGCCTGTTCATACGCGACTTGATGGGCGATCTCCAAATCCCGTTCCGAGTACATGGCGGCCGAAGCCGGCGGCGGAGGCGCGGCACTGGGGGGGGATTGGTGATTCACCACGATCGGCTGATCGATGGCAGGTCTCTTCGACTTCGGAGCACTGGGAGTGACTTTTTTTTCGCCCGCTTGAAACGGCAACTCCGCCATCAGCCGCCCCACCGAACCGACCTGCCGCCACTTGCCCTGCGCGCCAAACCGCACTTCATCGTCCGTCAACATTTGCCCGCGTTGCGCGCATTTCACGAGACCGTCGAAACTCATGGGGCCGAGTTCTGCGCCACTCAAACGGCAATACCACTCGTCGGCGACGCCGTTGACCGTGACCCGTTCGGAATCTGTGCGGGGCACACCGGCCAGCGTCGCGACCATGTCCTGACGTTCGTCCTTCCAACCGAGTGGCTCGACCGTTGCGGCCCGAACCCACTGGGACGCGCCCGTGGAACGTAGCTCATCGTTCGCCCCGATCGTGCCGTTTTCGGTCAGCTCTTTGAGCCGCTTCAACGAGACCGGCCCGCGCTCTTCGCCGAAGAGCCGGTAGAACCATTGTTCCGCCATTCCTCGATTCTCCTCGGGGGCGGGATCTCGCTTCGTTGTCACCGTCGCGTTCATGATCGCAACCCATTCGATTCAAGACAGGAACCGGACGGATGACCGTCCGGTTCCTCATAACCCACAAGTCGGGGGGCTTGTTCCGACCCGACTCTTGCCAACCATTCACTTCAATTGGCCAGCGCGTTCGCCTCAATTTCTCCGTTGCCGCGGGTGTGGCCGGCGATGAAAGTCTTGAAGTCCACGTTCTCGGCAATGAACCGCACGCTGCCGTCACCAAACAGGAAGTGCGCTCCGCCCGTGTGGAAGGAGAACGACTGACTGGTGGAATGCGTCAGGTAAGTGGAATCCGGATAGGAGGCACTCACCTGAACACCGTTGGTGGCGTTGAAGGCCACCGGATTGCCCGTGATTGTCGTCACTGCCGCCGAGCCCGTGTTGGGGGTCAGGCTCGATGCGACCGCCGCGCCGTCGGCTTGTTGAGCGGAGGTCAACACGTCGCTCGCGGGACGGCACCAGCCCCCGCCATTCACTCGATTCGAGGGTAAACTTCCCTGGGCCTTTGGACCCTTGCGCCACAACGTGGGACGACCGGCCGATTCGACATACATCACCGTGTTCGACAGACCGTCCGTGCAGTCGCCAAATTTCGGATCACTGTTCTGCGTGAGCAGGCCGGGATAGTACTCGTGGACGTTGGCTGTCCCCACCGTGTTCGGATCGGTAAACAACCCGGTCAGATATCCGGCGGGGATGACGGTTGTCGGCAGCAACTGCACGGCCGCATTCACACCCTTGTTCGGCGAGTAGTCCGTGATCCCAACCACGGAGGCAGAATACGCTCCGCTGGGGGCGGTCGCTGGATCTGGATCGCCGTCCAAACCGCCAGACTTGGGATTCGACGGGCAGACCCAGGCCGAAATGTAAGTCTTGGTGACGGGCAAATTGGCAGCATGGTCCCACGCCTTCGTTTGATCGTACTGGTTGTACAGTGGAGCCTGATCCATGTAGGGGAGCAACCGGGTCAATCCGGCAAGTCGAACACCTCCTGTAATGGGGGGGCGGTTGCTCGAAGGCAGGTGCTTGTACGTGTCGTGAAAACTGTGCGCGGCGATGCCAAGCTGCTTCAGATTGTTCTTGCACTGGGTGCGCCGAGCCGCCTCACGGGCATTTTGCACTGCGGGCAGCAACAGGGCGATCAACACGGCGATGATCGCGATCACGACGAGCAACTCGATCAACGTGAAGCCTGCTCGCGGCTGAACACTCTGGGAACGGAACTTCAATTTTCGCATGGGAACTTTCCTTTCAAAACTGGCAGACGAAACAAACTGATCAACAAACGGTAAGTCGGAAAAGCGGAGGGGCGATTCATCGGGGGAGGATGCCGACACGCTCCGCACTTCGGCGAGCAGTGCCATCGGACTCAACCCCGACACCCTGGAGGGAGGGCATCAACAACAACAAGCCATGATGTCGGTCTCCTTCGAGCAATGTGGAACGGGCCAAAAGTGTTCGAGCAACATTCGTGTGCTCGGTGAGCGGTCAGGGTTCATTACTTGTTGCGGGACGGAGCGTAGATCGAGTCGAACACCGCTCCCTCGGCAAAGAACTTGGCGTGCGCACCATCCCAGCTTTCGGCGACCGCCGTGACCGGAAACAACTTCAACTCGGGAAACTTCCCGGGATGCTTGGCGAGGACCTCGGGATTGCTGGGTCGGTAATGATGCTTGAGGATCGCTTCCTGTCCCTCATCGGTGTAGAGAAACTTGAGGTACGCCTCGGCGGCGGCTCGTGTTCCTTTGCGGTCCACGTTGGCATCGACGATGGCGATGTGCGGCTCGGCCGAAATGCTGGTGGCGGGATAGACGATCTCCAGCTCGCCCTTGGCTTCTTCGACTTCGAGATAGGCTTCGTTTTCCCACGTCAGATGCACGTCGCCAATCTGTTTTTGTGCGAAGGTCGATGTCGATCCGCGGGCACCGGAGTCCAGAACCGGCACGTTCTTGTACAGCTTCGTGACGAATTCCTTCGCGTCTGCTTCGCTGCCGCCGTTGGTAACGACCGATCCCCAGGCCGCAAGAAAGCTGAGCTTTCCGTTACCAGACGTCTTCGGATTCGGAGTAATAACCTGCACCCCCGCTTTCACGAGATCGGGCCAATCCTTGATGGCTTTGGGATTCCCCTTTCTCACCACGAAGACGATTGTCGACAGGTACGGCAACGACCGGTTTGGCAACTTCTCCTCCCAGCCGCCCTGGATGAGTGACGCCTTGCGAATGGCATCCGTATCCGTCCACATCGCCAGCGTCACCACATCGGCTTCCAACCCGTCGATCACCGCCCGCGCCTGAGTGCTCGAGCCACCGTGCGACTGCTTGATGGTGACCGTGGCACCCGTCTCTCGCTTGTACTGTTCAGTGAACTTCTCATTCAGCTCCCGCCACAACTCGCGCGTCGGATCGTAGGAGACGTTGAGCAACTCCACGGGGCCGGCCGTTTGAACTCCGTTTGGTCCGGTGGTGATGGAGCTGGGAGCCTTTGAATCGCAGCCAGCCAGAGCCACCAGGAACTGAGCCACCACAGCCAGGACAGACAGACGTCGAACGAGGTTCATGAAATTACCTACTTAGTTTGTGATATTTTTGTGCATTGAAAAACTAGATGCCGTCGCCACCGATAAACGCCGCTGAAAAGACTTCACCCTGAGTCACGGGAGTACTCCCAAACACTTCTGCCAAGTTCGCCTCATCCATCAGCCGCGACGTGAAATTCCGGATTTCGAGCAGCACGCGCCGAAAGCGA
>JANODP010000188.1:0-4433 GCA_031412755.1 Schlesneria sp.
CGTTTTATGTGGCGTTGGTCAGCCGGCGCGATGAGTTCCATGCCAGGGCGGTCGATCTGGCGGGCCGGTTTCGGGGATCGCTGGTGACGACGGAATATGTGCTGATCGAAACCGGCAACTTCTTGTCGAGAGCGGGTGATCGGGTGGTCTTCGTGGAACTGCTGCGCAGCCTGCAAGCCGATCCCCAGACGACGATCCTCGCGGGAACCCACGCCCGATTCGACGCGGGCGTCGCCCGTTTTCGCGATCGACCGGACAAGGATTGGTCCCTGACGGACTGTCTCTCCATCATGGCGATGGAAGAGCTGGGGTTGACCGACGTCTTCACGTCGGATCACCACTTCGAACAGGCGGGTTTCAATGTCTTGCTGCGTTGAATGGCAGGGTCGCCCGGCTAAGTGGACCCGCAGAGAAAAGTAGGCAGTGGGATAGGCTTCCAGCCTGTCATTTCGCGGAGAATCTGACAGGCTGGAAGCCTATCCCACGATGCGGGTCTACTTAGATTCGTGAACACGAACCAGCGTGACACTGCTACGGAGTCCTCGGGGAAGTCGTGCCAGTGGCACCCGCGTCCGGGCCATTCAGCCAGTTCTTGCGAACGGCAATTCTCTCGACGCGGCCGGACGTTTTGATCTTGGCGACGCGATCTTGCCGCTGAAACCATCAAAAGGCGTCAATGTGAGAGTCGGGCACGCCAGAGTGGGCGTCCAATTCGCTGTTTTGGCCATCTGACAGGCCAAAGTCGACTTCCAGCGAGTCAACGTGGCGATCCTTCGAGGTCGTATGGTGGCTGCACGAGGTCATGTGGCGATCACACGATGTCATGTGGCGATTACACGAGGTCTTGTGTCGATCGCACGATGCCATGTGGCGATTACACGATGTCATGTGGCGATTACACGAGGTCTTGTGTCGATCGCACGATGTCGTGGGAAACCCCACGACCTCCTGTAGTCGACACATTGACGTGTGTGATCTCCTCAATGGCTTGTGGGATCTCCACATTGACGAGAGGGAGCGACACATTCACAAGTGTGAGTGCCGAATTGGCTTGATGCGACGTCACAGAAGCGACGTCGAAGTCCACATTTGGACAGGTAAGTGTCACGTTGACAGGATGTGGAGTCACACGGGCGTCCGGGCTGACTGTATTTTCTCAAAATTTCATTTGGTGAACGGGGCCGGCGTCGGTATTTTGTCGGCCGAAGGACACATTCCGGGAGTGAGTCTGTTCAACCTCAGGCTTCCGAAGTCTTTGGAACTGTCGGAAGTCGGCATAGTCAGGCCCACTCCCCCCATTCCACGTTTTGGGGGAGGATTCGATCATGGCGGTTTCTGAACGGGGGTATGTCGATCGGTTGGGGCGGGGGCGGACGATGCAGGCGGCTATCGCGGGGTTTTTACCGGCGTTTGCTCCGGTCGACGTGAGTTTGTCGCCGACGACTTTTGCGGAGTTTTTGGATTCGCTCGATGCGCTGAACACGGCCACGGTGACGCAGGTCGACCAGTTTTCGGCGGCGGCGGAAGGGCGGAAGGCGACCGTCAAAGACCTGTACGACCGGGCGGGTCGCATTCTCGCGTTTGTCGAGAGCAACAAGGATTGGGCCAAACAACTGCGGTCCATCAAAACGATCGTGGACAAGATTCGCGGCAACCAACCCAGGCCCAACAAGCCGCCGACGGGGTCCGAAACGCCCGACCAGACCAAGCAGCGCAGCTCGGGCGAGCGGAGCTATACCGAGATGGAGGGTCATCTCGACCGGCTGATCCCGGCGCTGCAGGCGCTCGGGGGCTATTCCCCGCCCGCGATCGAACTGACCATCGTCCGGCTCACGTTGCTGGCCGGGTCACTGCATGCTCAAAACCTCAACGTGGCGAACCTCGAACGACAGACGGCCGCCCAGCAGGCCGAACGTTTCGAAGCCTACAACGGCGACGCGGGCCTCAAGGAAAAAATGAAGGCGATCAAGGCGGCGACTCGCGCCCAATACGGCTCGTCGTCCAGCGAATACGAAGCGGTCAAGTCAATCGCGCTGTGAGGGGGCGGCCGAGGTGGTGGATTGGTGACTGGTCGAGGTCGCAAGGTGAGTCGCCATGAGCGAGAAACCGGCTTTGAGCGAGTTGCTGGCTGATCAGAATGCGATCGCCGGAATGCGTCGGGCCTATGTTGAAAGTGATGTGGGTGGGTCTCGCCCCCAAGAACAGGGCGGGTTTCTGGTTCGCGATTCTCAAACCGGTTTCATCGCCGTGATGCGGCTGCCTTCGTCCGCACGCGATTCGCTGAGTTATCCGCTCTGCCCGAACGGGATCTATCAGGGGCACGAAATCGTCGGCAGCTTTCACACGCACCCCAACACCGGGAAAGAATGGCGGCAGGAGCCCAGCCCTCAAGACATTCGTCTGTCGACAGGCTATCCTGAAACGATGGGACCGCATCAGTTGGTGATCAGTCGCGAGAAGGTCTATCACATCAACAATGACGGAGTGGTGACTGTTGTGGGACGCACCACCGCAGTGCTGAACCTGGAAGACGAGGAGCCGCCAACATGAGCGTCGCCGCCGCATCCGATTACGACACTCAACTACTCCGTGGAATCCAAACCGCGCTCCGAACGGCGCGCGGGTTGGGCTATCACGTGGAGACGATGGATGTCACCGCCTCCCTGTGCGACGGAGTTTGTACGATTCAATTCACGCCCCTGCCGACCCCCGGTTTCCTCCAAACTGGCGGCGATCTCACGGTGACCATTGACGCGGAAACTGACGAACTCATTCGGTACGAACGGGGGCAATAGCGTTGGTGGCGACTCGCACCTGGTTGGATGCGAGCCGTCGTCGTCAGACCTATAATCCGGCGGCCTTGCATCCACCTCGTTCCACGAGCCGACAGCCGATGTCTTCTTCTTCCAATCCACCGCCCCTTCAAGATTTCAACTGGGATCTGGCGGCGCAGGCGATCACGCTGCGGATCCGGTGGTTCGGGATCTGCGTCGGCTACGTGCTGGTCAACCTGATCGGCGGCGGCGATGAGGCGAACCGGAGCGTGCTCAACGCCATTCTGGTGCTCGGTGCGGTCTTCGCCCTGCTCGACACGGTCTACAGCCTGCGCGGGCGGACCTTTCTGAGCGAGTGGCCGCTGTGCGTGTCGTTGATGGAGGCGACCTTCATCGGGTTGCTGTGCCACTTCGACCGGGGGGTGCTGAGCGCGTTCCGGTTCTACTATTTTCTGTCGCTGCTCGTCTGTGCGATCCGTTACTCGCCGGCCGTGACCTGGTCGACGTTTGCCCTGCATTCGATCAGCTATGCCGCGCTGGCTCTCAGCCGCAGGATCTCGGGAACGGATGAAGTGGCCGCGTTGATCCTGACTCCGATCTTCATGGGCTGGGTGACGTGGGCCAGCACGTCGCTGGCGGGCCTGCTGAAATGGGCCGGCTGGCGGTTGAGGCAGCTCAACGGGGCGCTGCAGGAAAATCAAAGCCTGCTCGAACACCGCATCGTCAAGCGGACGGAGCAGCTTCAGGAATCGCAGGCGATGCTGGTCCAACAGGAGAAGCAGGCGGCGTTCGGTCTGCTGGCGGCGGGGATCGCGCACGAGGTCGGCAACCCGCTGGCCTCGATCAGTTCGCTCGTGCAACTCCTCAACCGCCGCAACATCGATGATGAGACTCGTGGAAAACTGCAGTTGGTGGACGATCAGTTGCGCCGGATTCAGCGCACGCTGCGCGAACTGGTCGACTTCAGCCGGCCGGTCGTGTACGAGCGATCGCGGTGCGACATCCATTCGGTGCTCGACGCGGCCCTGAGCATCGCGAAGTACTACAAGCGCAAGAAGGGGAAGCAAATCGTCACCGACTTCGCACCAGACGTTCCGTTTCTGATGATCGTGCGCGATCAACTGGTGCAGGTGTTCCTGAACCTCGTCTTGAACGCGATGGATGCGACGGAGGAGGGGGGAACGATTCGGATTCGAACGTCATTGGACGGCGAGAGCCTGCAGATTGAGGTGCGCGACGACGGCCACGGAATTCCCGCCGATTCTCATCCGCGGGTCTTTCAACCGTACTTCACGACCAAGGAGACCGGCACCGGCCTCGGGCTGTTCGTCTGCCGCAACATCGTCGAGCAGAACGGCGGCCGGATCGACCTGACGGAAACCTCAGCGCGCGGCACGACATTCACCGTCTGGCTGCCCGCGCCCCAGGAACCGGGTGCCGAACTACCATTAGGTGAACCCGACACGACCGACACCACGCCTCACGCATTCCACGACGCCGCCTCCGTGAAAGCGGCCGACTCCCGCGAAATGACAGCGACCGGATGACCGACTTCCTATACAGGCTCTTCGGAGCGGGGGGGGTGGGGGCCCGGATTGAACAAGTGAATTGAAATAGCGCGAATTAAGGGGGCTGACGTGCCCCGCGCCGCAGCCGGTG
>JANODP010000189.1:0-17322 GCA_031412755.1 Schlesneria sp.
GCGGGGCGGCGTCAGCCCCCTGGTTCTTCTCCGAACTCCGGTTTTCGACGAACAGAAGAATGGGCTGACGCCCGAAGAGCCAGGGGGGCTGACGCCGCCCCGCTCCGAAAGTTCCTTGCTTGGAGAAACGAATGCCCAAAGTCGATTGGAGTTATCACCGCAATGGCTGCAAGACGTGTGGCAAGACCGCTGCGTTTCTCGCCGAGCACAAGATCGCGGTCGCGGCGCAGGACGACGCCCGCAAGACGCCGCTGATCGAAGTGGATGCCTTGAAGCTGGTGAACCAGGCCAGCGACCTCTATGTCACGCGCGGGACCAGGGTCATTCACATCGACCTCAAACACGAACGCCCGGACGACGAGACGCTGCTCGGTCTGCTCATCGGCCCCAGCGGCAAACTGCGTGCTCCCACGATCAAGCTCGGCAAGACACTGGTCGTCGGCTTCGATCAGGCGACTTATGAGAAGGTGTTCGGCTGAGTCGACATCTCTCAGGAGCGACACGATGCCCTCCAACCTCGCCATTCGCCGCGCCGGTCGAACCGCAGTCTTCTGCGGGACGGCGGGTTATGTCTCGACCTGGCTCATCCACTTGAAAATGGAACAGATCTGGCGTGAGTTGACGCCCTTTGAGGTCTCGGACGGCACGATGATCTCGCTGACGGGCGGCCTGCTCGCCGGGCTGATCGGCCTGTTTCTCGGTCGAGTCGTGAAGCAGCTTGGCTGGCTGATCTTCCTCTGCGTGCTCATGCTCATCGCGGTGCAGGTCATGATCGCCACCGCAGCCTTCTCGGGATTCGTCTCGGCTGAAATCCTGCTGCGGCTCGTCGGACGGTACAACGACAACAAGCTTATCGGGCTCGGCTACTACGTGATGCCGCCGATCTGGGCGACGGTCATCGGTCTGGGCCTGTGCTGGTACTACAAGGCGACGCACGGCGGCGTCTCGTTGCTCAACTTCGCTCCGCCGGACCGTTACGATCTCGATCCACCAAAGGAACCTTCCGCAAAGTAGCCTTCATCGCTCCGCGTGACGAGAGCCGATTGCAATCCGACGTGGTTGGAACAGTTCGGCATTCAACTCGCGCACGGCTCGCTTCACGCGGAGTGATGAAGGCGACTTTCTTCAACGAACAATCTTCACCGAAAGGATGCTCGATGCGATTTGTTTTGATGACCGCTCTTGTCGCGACTTTGAGTGTGACGCTGAATTCTCAGGCAATGGCTCAAGGCCCGCTGCCACCCAAAGAAGCCGCGGCCAGCATCAAGCTGCCGCCGGGGTTCAAGGCGACTCTGTTCGCGGGTGAGCCCGATATCGTGCAGCCAATGTCGATGACGTTCGATGATCGCGGCCGGCTGTGGGTGGTCGAATGCCGTTCGTATCCGAAGTGGCTTCCCGCCGATGCCACTGAGGGGAAGGATCGGATTCTGATTCTGGACGACACCAACGGCGACGGCAGCTTCGACAAGAAGACCGTGTTCCTCGACAGGGGCGTCAATCTGTCGAGCGTCGAGTACGGGTTCGGCGGCGTGTTTGTGTTGTCGATCCCAAGGCTCGTCTTCATCCCCGATGCCAACGGCGACGACGTTCCCGATGGTCCGGCGCAGGTGCTGCTCGACGGCTTCGACCTGAACGCCAAGCACAACGTCGCCAACAGTCTGACGTGGGGACCGGACGGCTGGCTGTACGGTTGCAACGGCATCCTGTCGAACTCGAAGATCGGCAAGCCGGGAACGCCCGACGACCAGCGCGTCCTGATGAACTGCGGCATCTGGCGGTTCCATCCCGTTCGTCACGAGTTCGAGGTCGTCGCGCATGGCACGACGAACCCGTGGGGCCTCGCGTTCGACGAGCGGGGCGAGGCGTTCCTCACCAACTGCGTGATCGAGCACGCCTTTCACGTCGTCCCCGGAGCACGCTTCAAACGGATGTTCGGTCAGGATTTCAACCCGCGCACGTTCGAGTTGATGCAGACCTGCGCGGACCACATTCACTGGGCGGGCGGTACGTGGGAGGGCTCTCGCAACGCGACGGGCAAGCACGGTGAGGCGGGAGGCGGCCACGCTCACTCGGGCGCGATGATCTATCTCGGCGACCAGTTCCCCGCCGAGTACCGCAACAACCTGTTCACGGTCAACATCCACGGCCAGCGTCTGAATCGAGACAAGCTCGAACGTCTTCCCAAGAGTTCGGGCTACGTGGCCAAACACATGCCCGACTTCGCTCCCTCGGGCGACCCGTGGTTTCGAGGCGTCTGCGTGAAGGAGGGACCGGACGGCAGCATCTACATCAGCGACTGGTCCGACACCGGCGAATGCCACAACTACGACGACGCCACGATCCAGCGAGAAAACGGAAGGATCTACAAGGTTTCATTCGGAACACGCCGAAGTACACCAACTGACTTGGCCACCTCCTCGGACAAAATACTTCTTGAGTGGATATTCACCAGAGAACGATCCCGTGCCAGCCATGCCCGCCGGCTGCTGCAGGAAAGAATCGCCAAAGGCATCCACAAGTTTGATGAAGGAGATTTGCTCTTCGCTGTGAGTAATGGTGTCAAGAAAGGAAGGCTCAGCAAAACGGAACTCACCTTTCAATGGATGCTTGTGTTGCATCATCTGTCGAACAAACAGCAGACCTCCTTTTTCGATGACCCACGTCATTTGATTGATCCCGACGAAACGGTTCGCGGTTGGTGGATTCGCTTCACACTCGAAGACAAGGCCGCGCCGCCGGAGATTCTGGCCGAGTTGGCGAAACTCGCGAAGTCTGACTCCTCGCCGTATGTGCGGCTGCAACTGGCGAGTGGCTTGCAGCGGCTGCCGCTGGCGGATCGGAAGGAGATCGCGCGGGGACTGGTCTCGCACGCCGAGGATGCTGCGGACAACAACCTCGTCCTGATGATGTGGTACGGAGTCGAGCCGCTCGTGGCGCAGGGCGATGACGACGTGCTGCCGCTCGCGCTGGCGACGAAGATTCCCAAGCTGCGGCAGTTCATCGCGAGGCACCTCGCCACGGGGAACTCGCCGCGATTCTTCCCGATTCTGCGCTGGATCGAAGAGATGGGTGAGGACGTGGCCGCGCAACGCGATGTGGTCACCGGCCTGCACACGGCCCTCGAAGGCCGGCGCGACGTGAAGCCCGACGCGGGCTGGAACGTGATCGCTCCGCGCCTCGCCATGAGCAGCGACGCGACCGTGCGAGACCTCAGCCAGCGGATCTCGCTCGTGCAGGGAAGCGACGCGGCGTTTGGCCACTTCACCAACGTCGTCAAAGATGCCAAGGCCGATGCCGCCCAGCGCGACCGCGCGTTGCAAGCCCTGGTCGCCACGAAGCGGCCCGCCGTCGCCGACCTGTTGCTCGACCGCCTGAACGACAACACCCTGCGAGCCGCCGCGATTCGTGGCCTCGCCGGTTTCGATCGCGATGAAGTCGGCAAAGAGATCCTCGGCCGCTATGCCAAACTGAGCGACCCCGAAAAGCTCGACGCCATCAGCACCCTGACTGCCCGCGAAAAGACGGCCCTCGCGCTGGTGAAGGCGGTCGAGGCGGGGACGATCAACAAACAAGACCTCTCTGAGTTCGACATTCGTCAGTTGCAGCGGTTCAAGGAACCGAAGCTGAAGGAACTCGTGAACAAACTCTTCGGAGCCAAGCCGTCGTCCGCCGAGCGAGCGAAACAGATCGCCGAGATGAAACAAAAAATTCTCGCGGCCGATGCCTCAACCGCGAGTGCCTCACGCGGCCGCGCAATTTTCCAGAAGAACTGCACCGCGTGCCACACGCTGTTCGGCGTCGGCCGCCAGGTCGGCCCGGACCTGACCGGAGCCCAGCGCACGGACCTCGACTACGTCCTGATCAACGTGATGGACCCGAGTGCCCTCGTCGGCGGAGCCTATCGCGTGACGATCCTCGTCACGAAGGACGGCCGCGTCGTGAACGGCGTCGTCAAAGCCGAAGACGCCCACACCATCACCCTCGAAACCGCCACCGAACGAGTCGTCGTTGCCACGTCCGACATCGAAGAACGGCAGCAACAACCAATCTCGATGATGCCCGAAGGCCTCCTCAACCGCCTCACCATGCAGGAAGTGCGAGACCTCGTAAAGTACCTGGGAAGTCCGGATCAGGTGGCCTCGGAGTGAGCGTCGGAGCGTCATCGTTGGGTGTGTGCGGTCTTCGGAGCACAACGGTTCCACGATCCTTCACGCACCATACTGCAACTCATGGCCCCACAACAAAAAAAGCCCTTCGACGTTCTCGTCGAAGGGCTCGTGACTGAAGGAAGTGGAGGCGAGGGGAATTGAACCCCTGTCCTGTGATACCTCAGCCTGGGCCTCTACGTGTGTATTCCGCTGATTGATGTCATCGCGGCAGGCTCAACGGACGAGGCCTGCTCGCGACCAGTGCCCCACAAGTCTCGCTCCGAGCGTAGGTCACATTGACCCGGAGCCAGCCGGTATTTGCGTGTGACTTTCGGACTCCATCGGCGGGGATTCCTCAGTCACGGCTGCACTAGGCAGCCAAGGTCAACGGCCGATTGGCAGTTGTTTTTTGATCGGCTTTTTACGTGGCCTGCTGATCAACCACGACACGCCACCCAGACCTACAGCAATCCAGTCGAATCCGGTCGCCCCCATTTCTTTCGTCCGCACCACACTCGCGGCTCGGATCGCGGGAGGCATGGTAACGGATGGCCTTCGGACGGCAAGTCCACCATTTTTGAAGACGGCCGAGAATAGGCTGGACGTTTCGCGCCTCGTATGTCACGATTCCGATGCTTTCGGTCCCCCCTTTGGAAGTTGGTAAGGAGCCTGCAAGATGTTGACCTTTTCCACCGGCAGCAGCCACCGCGATTGTGATGGATCCACGCGACGAGATTTCCTGAAGGCAGGAACGCTGGGAATGGGAGGTTTGTCCCTGGCAAATCTGCTGGCCGCGCGATCTCACGCCGCCGAGGCGGGCCAGGCGGTGAAAGACACGTCGGTCGTCTGGCTCTGGTTGGGTGGAGGCCCCACACACGTCGAGACCTTCGATCCCAAGATGTCCGCTCCGTCCGAGTACCGCAGCACGACAGGCGAGGTGACAACCAACGTCTCCGGCGTGTCGCTTGGCGGATCGTTCTCCAAGATGGCAAGCGTTGCAGACAAGATGGCGTTTGTTCGTTCGTTTGCTCACACCAACAGCGGCCACGGTGGCGGAACCCATTTTGTGATGACGGGCTACGACAACAAGACGATCGACAATGGTGGGCTGCCCACCCGCCCGTCGATCGGTTCGATCATCTCGAAGGTGCGCGGGCCCAACAACGATCGGACCGGCATGCCGACGTTCGTGCGATTGGCGGGGATTGGTGCGGATGGTCCGGCGTTTCTCGGACCCGCCTACGCCCCGTTTGATCCGTCCGGTCAGGCACGAAACAACATGAATCTGGAGACGAAAGTCGATCGGTTCGACGATCGGCGCGAGTTGCTCGGCAGCTTGGACCGATTCCGACGGGAGACCGACACGCACGGTCTGATGAACGGCCTCGATGCCTTTGAGCAGCAGGCGTTTCAACTGCTGCTGGGCAAGTCCGCACAAGCCTTTGATACCTCCAAGGAGGAAGGTGCGACGACGAGCTTATACGGCAAGGATACGCTGGCTCAGCGCATGCTGGTCGCCAGGCGTCTGGTCGAAGCGGGGTGCGGTTTCGTGACCATCAATTACGGCGGCTGGGACATGCATGGACAAATCGAACGGAGCATGAGTCGCACCGCACCGGCCCTCGATCATGCGGTGGCAACGTTTGTGGAGGATGTCGCCGCGCGGGGGCTCTCGCAAAAAGTGCTGTTGGTGATCACGGGTGAATTCGGGCGTACTCCGCGAATCAACCGGAATGCCGGTCGCGATCACTGGGCTCCGCTGAGCACGCTGGCTCTGGCGGGAGGCAATTTGAAAATGGGGCAGGTCGTCGGTGAATCGATGCCGAAAGCGGACGTCCCCAAGACGATGCCCATCCGTCCTCAAGACCTGATGGCGACAGTGTTCCATCACCTCGGTATCGACCCCAAGACGCAGTTCGTCAATCAGGGCGGCCGTCCGGTCTACGTTCTCGAACAGGGACAGCCGATTGCCGAATTGGTGTGAGTCGCCACGATCCGGTTCGGTTGAAGTCAAGTGTCCATTAAAACCAAAGGCCCGGTCTCAAAGTCGATTTGAGGCCGGGCCCTGTTGTTTGAAGTGAGGTTGAACGAGCTGCCGTCGTACGCAGGCGGCGAGTTGCCGCTTCGACCAGTTCCTGCAGGGAAAAGGGGATGTGGCGGTGCGATTTAATGCCGGAAGGCTCGCCGCAGAAAGTAGCTGGCAACCAGCCCGAGCAGTCCATTGGCGGACCAGACGGCCCACGCCGGGTCCACTGCTCCGGTCTTGGACATGTTCAGCGACATCATCGCGATCGGGTAATAGACGACCAGGATCGGCACGAAGCAAAACAGGAAGCTGGTCAGAAACTGATTGCGGGCCATCAGGATGGCAAACGGGCTGCCGAGCATCACGAAGAAGAAGCAACTGACGGCCATGGCGAATCGGTAGTGTTGCTCGGTTCGCAGCCGCCAGATCGAACTGTCGCTGGCCGCGACGTCGCGCTGATACGACTGAAAATCGGGCTCGTCGAATCGGGCGAAGTTTCCCGTGGTGAGGGCAAACGCGGCCTCCATCGCCTGCCACTGCTGAGACCGTTCGCGATCATTCGCCAGTTTGGGCAATTCCCGCTGGATGTCATCGATGCTCAGATCGCGTCCGCGCAATCTTTGACTCTTGCTCGGCAGGGGGAACGGAATCCGATCGTATTCCAGGTAGGCCGAATTCTGCTGTCCCGGCAGGCTGGAGGCCGCTCCATGCAATTCGAGCCAGACTTGATCGCGCGGAAGATCGAAACTGAGCCGGGCTTCTTTGGCGGTGAGTGTGACCGCGTTGCGTCCCGGGGGAGCATAACGAATCACCGGTCCAATCAGGGTACGGTCACGCACGCCGGTCACCGTGATCGTGATGCCCCGCTCGCGCACACTGATCGTGCTTTGCGTCTTCAAACGATCGATGAAGATGTCCTCCATCGCCAGCGTGACGATCCGCTCGATGTTGCCGCAGGCCCACGGGATCACCTGGTCGCTGAACAACAGCACGGAGACGCTCAGGAGCCCGCTGAGAAAGAACGAAGGCCACATCAAACTCAGCAGGCTGATTCCGGCAGCCTTCGCCGCGATGATCTCGTTGTCACCGGACATCCGTCCATAAACCACACAGACGGTCAGCAGCAGCGTGGCCGGAATCGTGTACGGCAGGAGGCTGGGAACGATAAACGGCAGGATTTGCAGAATCTGCCAGTAACCGAGTCCATGTTCCTTGGCCCGACCAAACGCTCCGACGAAGACCAGCAGCGCGGTGGAGACGGTGACGAGGATTCCGAACACCCGCAGCAATTCGCTCAGGACATAGCGTTCGAGCAGTCTCATGCGGCCAGGCCTGTCGGGAATGGAGGCACAACAAACACGGGCCGAGAAGGCACGTCGCGGCCCCTGTCAATTCTCGTCCTTATCGCGACCAACACATCGTCCATCGTGAGTTGTCGGTCTGTTGCTGAAGCCGACTTTCGCAGCCCGGCAGTGCTGAACTGGATTCGACGTAAGCTATAGGACAAATCGATGACGGAGGTCAAGGTGGGCTTCGACCCGCAAATCGGGAAGGCGGGAGCGGACGCGTCACAGGGAAGATCCGTTCGCCATCTCGTTTGGTTCGTCGATCCCTGTTCGATTCGAGTTGGGTGGCCGGTACAAAGCCCGAAGGCAACGACGAATCCAGATTGTGAACCGGGCTCGGCTCCTCAAACTCAACGCAACCGGCAGTTCCTCGTCATGTTGACCAGATCGCACGGCGGTCACGGCCCGCTCAAAACGCCCGCTGTCTGCGGTTCGAGTCAAAGTCTCCGACAGATCCACGACCGCTCGAAGTGTGCCGCGTTCTTTGCCGAAAGACAAAGAGAACACGGACGAAGGTAAGTTGGACGTCGATCGGCACAGCACCGCCAGGGAAGGTTCCAGTATCGGAGTGAAACGCGATGAATTTGTTTCAAAACGCAAGCGATGACCAGGTGGCCTTGATCGGTTGTCTCGCGGCACTCGCGGGATCGATGGCCCTGATGTATCTCAGTTATTTCGTCGGCCCCGCGGCTCGTCGCACCAGTTCGGACAACACTCGGAACTCCACGCAAACGATTGTCGCGATCCCGTCGGGAATCACAGCAGATGTCTCGCGAGATCGAGCCGCCTAATTCCAACCCCATCCGTACTTGGTCTCGGCCGGTCTGCCCCCATGCACTTCTGAGAGAATTTCCGTCTCTCCATCATGGAGTGCCAATTGCAGTTTCGAAATTGACCCGACGAAGCGGAACCAGAAACCGGACGGACACTCAATCACGAAGTACGCAGTTCCCCGAGGCCACACGATGATCGACACGCGCACCGAAGTCCCGACGGCAGATGCCGTCTATTCTTCGTGGCAGCATGACCCGGACTATGCCGATCTGCTGCCACTGTTCGTGGAAGAGTTGCCCGCCATGCGGAGAACGCTGCTGGAGTTTGCGAAGGTCTGCGACTTTGAAAATGTGAAACGGGAAGCTCACAAGTTACGGGGTTCCGCCGGCGGCTATGGCTATCTGGAACTGAGCGAATTGGCGGGACAACTGGAAGATACCTGCAAGACGGCCGCCCGCGATTCGACTGCCATTCTGCAGGATCTCGACCAACTGATCGGGTACATCGAGCGTGTTCGCGCGTGAGTCGTCGTTCGCGAGACACCGCCCGCCATTGGAAACCACGCATCGACTGAGTGAAAATTGCGAGTCGGGCCGTCGGCTGGCTGGCGTCGCTCGACTGAGGTACAACGCGGCAGCCGATCAAACCCATTCGACTCACCGATCGAGGAATTGAATCATGAAGTTTTGCAAGCGGATGGCACTGGGGACCGGGCTGCTGGCCGTCGGATACCTGCTGGGCAGTCTCGGCCTGTTCTCGGCGGTGCGTGCCCAGGAGAGCGACGCCGGTCCTTCGGATGACTCGGTCAAGAAGATCGTGGCGGCCAACGACGCCTTGAAGGCGGCGGTCGAGCAACTCAAACTCGAGTCGCGGTACGAGGTCGCCACGAAGGGAATCAACTCGTATGCGGTCATGGTCGGCGGGCTGAACGCCAAGGAAGACCTCGAATCGGGACGGGGGGTCGATCCCGAAACGTTTGCCGCGCTCTACGCGGCGGCATTCGACGTGAAGAAGTTGAACATCAAGGATGAAACGTTGGCCGACTGGGTCGATGTGAATTTGCTGGACTATGACGCCGAAGGTCGCCTGACGTATCAGAACAAGGTGGTCCGCATCTATCCCGTCTCGCGACTCAAGAAGCTGAACACTCAACGGCGCGTCGTGATTGGCGAAGTGAAGCCGGAAAAGAAGAAGTAGAACGCGCAGCACCACCCGCCCCTGCGGGCGCGACCCTGCCGTGTTTTTTCGATGCCCGTCCGCTTGGAGGCTGACCATCGACTCGGTTGAGGAGTCTCAAGGGCCGGTCCGTGACAGGAGCGTGTCACCGCGCTCCCTCAATGGGGATCGCTGTCAGTTGCAACCGACATTCGGGTGGCGCATCGGCAACCACTCGCCAGTTGGCGGCCGCGTCGCCCAGGACCACTTTGATGTAGGTCGCCGTCGTTCCCCTCAATCGCACGGTCTTGTCCGGCGATTGGACTTCGCGCGGTTTCCATTCGTGAAGCCGCGGTCGGCGGGAGCGGACTGACTGATCGCGCGCCGTTGCACCGCAGCCGGCTTCATTGCCAGCACCTTCGTACTGCGCAAGGTTCTCTCCCAAGGACGTCGTCCAACTCCGAAAGAGAGTTTCAAATGACCGTTCTGTGGCGTGTTCCAGGTGCTCGACGCCGACGGAGGGACCCTCGATCAAATGGTCAAATGACTGCGGGCCGGATTGGAGGAGGCTCCAGTCGAGGAACAGGAACGTGGCACCGCGACAGCCGTGATGTCGCCAGAATTCGGGCCGATAGTAGTCGCGAACGACCAAGGGCGAATTTTCCGGCCGGTCGAGGAAGGCCTGAATGCGATGAGAGATATTGGAGGATGAGCCACTGGCCCGAACCTCGATCAGGTGCGCGAGTGCCTCGTTGAGCCAGTCGTCTTCCGCGGGAACTTGCTCCGCATCGCCGCCACTCCCACCGTACCGGCGGCCGAAGATCGCGGCGTGCGCCCATTCGTGAGCCAGCACGGCTCGAAGCCGCTCACCGCGTGGCAGCTTCGCACTCAGAAAGATCACGTCCGCCTCATTGCCAATCGGTCGCAGAACCTGGCGGCGAAAGTCGCTCGCGCGCGTCAGGCCATCGACGTTGCCCAGCGTACCGTTCACTTGACCGAGTTGACTCGTCAGAACCACCGCCAGCTTGCCATCATCGTCAACGTCTCGCACCGGCCCAACCAGTGCCTGGATGGTGGGGCCGATGGTTTTGTCCGCCAGTTGGTTCAACTCGGCCACCAGCGAGTCGAGTGGTTCGTCATCTGGCACGGTTTGTTCCGCGTACACCCGAATCGAATCCGATTCTCCAACGAGCCGGCAGTCGATCGCCGAGTAACTCGCGGGATCATCCAACGCACCACGTCGCGAGTGAATGAAGAAGACGCGACGAGTTACATCGCACAGTGGACTCATCGGTCGAGCGGCCCGACCCGAAGGAATGCCTGACGGAGTGGTAAGGCGCCTCATGTTTGACGTTCGATCTGGCCGGGTGTCGAAGTCATCCGCAGTTGAGACACGTGCGTCCACGATGCCACGAAAGTCGCCGCCGAAAGGTCCGCGAGTGTCGGCGCGCCGGACACTGAGAGTGACATCGAACTCGCCATCCGAGGCCGTTCCTGCACAACCGACCACGAGAATCGCGGAGGTGTGTTTCTGACCAAATCCACCCAGACGAACGACTTCCTCACTGCGGACCGCTCGCCCGGTCAACGGTTCCCGCTTCTGAGTGGACCGCGACTGCGACGCAACCACCGGCGTGACCGGCGAAGTCCGATGGCACATCATCTGGACTTCAGACAGCAAGAGGAATCCCGTTGCCGCGAACCAGAGGCTGGCTCCCGTCAGCCGCCTGCCATTGACGTGCATGACGAATTCCCCCGCCGTCCCCATTGCCAAATCCACAACCGACGGCACCCTTGCCCCTCTCAGTTGATCGGATCGTTGGGACCGGAGAATCCATCACAATCGGACCTCGTCGCACCAATGGCGGCAATTGCCGATGGAGCGAACAAGGCTGGGCAGGTGGCTTTGAGGCAAGACACTCGCCTCACGTTCGCCGGAGCTCCTGCTTCACCACGTTGCTCCGTCGGCGGCGAGCGTCACACAAACCTTGACGGGAATCGGAGTCGCACGCATTGAAACGACGGCCACGAATCCCGATCAGTCGGGCGCACTCGTTGACCGATGGAGTGAGAGACTTGAGGGTTCAGGGAGGGAGCTTGCGCGGATGGCAACCGCGCCGGTTTTTCCGCTCGGCAGCCTTCAGCAGACGCTCGACGTTGTAGATTCCGGAGCCAATCGGCAGAATTTGCTTCAAAAGGCAGCCAAGAGGGCGATAGAATGTCGCCCAGCCGGTCATCTCGACCAGTTTCCAAACGGCAATGCGGATCGATCTCCGCCGAAACAGTGTTCTCGCCTTCCCTTCGTCATGCGAGGTAATGCAGCATGTTGAAAACATTCGTCAAGCGTTGTGTGGTGCTGCCGGCGTTCGCCGCCGTCTGTTGGGGAACCACGGGGCTGGTTGCGGCGGAGGTTCCAACGCCGGCTCGCGTGTTGAAGCACACGACCGTCAACGGCGTGTCGTATTCAGCAGTTGTGTTGAAGGCGACTGAGTTGCCGAACGGAGTCGCCGCCCGCGATCACGTGATTCTGATCGACACGTCTGCCAGTCAGGTCGGTGCGCATCGGCAGCAGGGGCTCGCCGTTCTCACGTCGATGCTGCAGTCACTTCCAGAAACCGATCGGGTTCGTTTGTACGCGGTCGATGTCCAAGCCGAGGCACTCGACGAGGGATTCAACTCCCCTCGCAGCGAGGCGGTTCGAGCCGGTCTCGACACCCTCCACTCGCGCGTGCCATTGGGTGCGACCAACTTGCACGCGGTTCTGGAGGCCGCGCTGAAAGCCGTCCCCTCCGATCGACCGGCCGACATCACCTACATCGGCGATGGCTTGAGTACCGCCGACCTGATCGAATCGACGGAGTTGCGGGCGTTGCTGGCCGATCTGCGACAGCAGCGGGTTCCCGTGAACAGCTTTGGCGTTGGTCCCCAGTTGAACCTGCACCTGCTCGGAATTCTGGCCCATCAAACAGGTGGAGTGGTCACGTTCGACACGGCGATCGAGAAGGTTGCTGCTGAGAAGGCTGATGCTCAAAGGGCTCGCGAAGCCGCTCAGAAGGCACTCGAACACGGACAGGCGTTGGCGACGGCGCTTCAGTCGCCGGTGTTCTTCCCAACTCAGATGACCGTCACACCCGAATCGACCTCGCTCCTGCCGGGAACACCGCTTCCGATGCGGACGGATCGAGAAACCATTTACCTGGCAAGCCAGGCATTGCCTGCGAATACTCGCGTGGTCCTGACCGACGGCAATGCTTCGAGCGCTGCGCTCGAATGGAAGTTGGCCGCTCCGGTCGAGCAACCTGCGGTCGCGTTCCTGCCCGAATTCGCTCGCCGGTTGGAACAGGATGCCGGCCTCAGCAATTCGCTGGCGGGCTTGTCGTTGATGAGCCTGGCTCAGGATGAGTTTGCCCAGCGGGTGGCCAACCTCGTCGATCGCGGACAACTTGCACTGCAGAACGGCGACATTCGGCAGGCCGCTCATTTCGCAGAGCAAGTCGCGCAGGTCGATCCGTCAAATCGTGAAGCGCAATCGCTCTCCAAGACCGTCAATCGCCTGAACGTGCGAACCGTTTCCCAAATCGCGGCAGATGCCAAGCCACCCGCCCCCGCTCCCGATTTGGAGGGGCGAGTCAACCCGAACGCGAATACCAGTCTGCTCGACGACCTGGAAGTGAGTACTGCGGTCAAGACCCAGAAGCTGCGGAATCAGGTCAGCAGTGCGATCGAGTCCGCCCGCAAGTCCGACGATCCCGATGCCGGGCTCAATCGGTTGAAGCAGGTCTTGGACGCGGTCAAGTCCGCCATCGACATCGTCCCCGAGGACAGATTGCGGCTCCAGAAGCAACTGGAAGGCGAGATTCTGCAACAGAACAATCAGAAGGAGATTCGCGAGCAACGCCGCACGCAGGCCCTGGTGGCGAGGTCCCAGCTCGAAGCGACGCAGCGATTGGCCGAACAATTGATGCTCGACGAAGGACGGTTGGAGAACCTGATTGATCGCGTTCGCGCGTTGATGTCGGAAGGCAAACACGGTCGTGACGAGGCCTATGCCGAGGCACAAGATGTGGCAGACTTCGCGGTGAATCTGCGGCCGGGTGAAAGTACGTCGGCTGCCGCGAGATTCAATGCTGAATCGGCTCAGCAGTTGTTGCGAGCGTATCGGCTGCGAGCGCGACGGGCCGACCAGTTCCTCGAAACTCTGCACCAAACCGAGTTGTCCCATGTGCCGTTCCCGGACGAGCCGCCGATTCGGTTCCCCCCGGCCGAGATTTGGAAGGCTCTTTCCGAACGTCGCCGAAAGTGGGCAACCGTCGATTTGAAAAAAGACAGTCCGAACGAGCAACGCATTCGGAGAGCGCTGTCGGATACCACGGAAGTGGACCTGATCGACACTCCGCTCAGCGATGCGATCACCTATCTCAAGGAACTTCACGGCATTGAGATCTGGCTTGATAAAGAAACGCTGTCCGCGGATGGCATTGCCACCGATCAACTTGTCAGCCTGAGCTTTTCCGGCATCTCGCTCCGCAGTGCGTTGCGTTTGCTCTTGGAGCCGCTCGCGTTGACGTACGTCATCGAAGATGAAGTGATGAAGATCACAACGCTTGCAAAGGCCGATGAAAAAATGTCGACGCGCGTCTACCCTGTGGCGGACCTCGTCGTGCCAATCATCCAACTGGGTGGTGGCGGTGCGTTCGGCGGTGGCCAGGGTGGCGGCGGGCAGGGTCTTGGCGGTGGTGGGCAGCAGCAGGGTGGTGGTGGATTTGGTGGTGGTGGAGGTGGATTTGGCGGCGGCGGCGGCGGCGGTGGAGGTTTCTTCAGCGTCCCTGCCGAGCCGATCGTTCCCAAAGCCAAGCCGATACCTGGGAATACGGGCAAGGCTGCTTCGGCCACGGGAAATCGGCTTCCACAGGTGGATAATCGCGCCCTCGACGATCTGAAAAAAAAACGGACTCCGTGACGCAAGTCGCGCATATTGATGAGCCGGCGCAAGCCGAACCGAAATTGGAATCGAAGACGAAGCGGGAGAAGCCGACCGTGGCTCCTTCCGCTTCGTCCGTTTCCAATCGCCCTCCGAAGCGCCCGGCGAATGAAAGCCGGGAGTCTTCCGCCGAGCGAACGAAGCGCTGGCGAGATCGCTTTGCCGCGGATGCCACCTCTCCCGAAGCCATTCGACAAGTCGTCGATGACTTGATTGTCAGCCGGCAATATGAGGAAGTCATCGCCTGTCTCGAACAGGCGATCATTCATGCCAAGATCCAACCGTGGATGTACGAGGTGCTCGCGGTCTGTATGGAGGCAACCGGCCGCCCCAAATCGCAGATCGAACGGGTCATGCTGTCGAGCCAGGATCTCATCTCCAGTGATGCCAGTTCGATGATGATGCTGGCTGCGTATCTCACACGATTCGAGCGATACGAACGGGCGCTGGAACTGTACCGGCAGGCGGCTCATCTCGAACCGCATCGCCCCGAGCCGTTCCTGCAGGCGCTGGCCATCGCTCGGCGCACTCGGCATGCCGAGGCGGTCGTCTGGTCGGCTCCGGAAGTTGTGGCCTATGCGTGGGGCAGCGATCGCGTCGCGCTTCGGCGCGATGCGGAGCAGGCGGCCGCTGATGCCATCCAGCAATTGGTGAAAGCCGGAAAGCTGTCCAAGGCCCTCGAGCTCCAGGAGGCAATGCGCAATGCGCGAGAACTGGATCTCGTCGTCCGGCTGGATTGGAACGGCCAGGGGGACCTGGACCTGCTCGTCACGGAGCCAACCGGCTCAGTCTGCTCGATGGACCGACCGTACACCTCGGGGGGAGGAATCTTCATCCACGATGGTTTCGGTCCGAATCAGGCTCGTTGTTACGAAGAGTACGTCTGTCCGCGTGCGATCTCGGGTGAGTACGTGTTGCGGGTGAGGCACGTGTGGGGCGACATCGTCGGCAAGCGTGCCCGCCTGACGATCACTCGCGGCAAGGACACGCCCCGCGAACAGACGGAGACGCAAACCGTCGTCCTGGGACGGACGGACCAGATCGTGCGCACCTCGGTGACGCAGGGGCGACGAGTGGAGGCGGATGCGCGAGTGCCCGATCCTGCCAGAAAGCAATCGGGGAAACGTGGCTCGGCGCAAACGGCCATTCTGGCTCAGATCGGCAACAACGGTGGAGGCCAGATCGGAGTCGGGCAGGGCCTCGGCGGAGGGGGCGGCAACGTGGGCTATCAGCCGGTCGTCGCACTCATCAACGAAGGAGTGACGATGTCGGCCCTCGCGACGGTTTCGGGGGATCGTCGCTACGTCCGCATCACGACCGCTCCCGTCTTCTCAAACATTATCGACGTGTTCACGTTCAGCTTCATTAGCTCTGGAGGTGGAGGAGGTGGTGCTGCTGGTGGTGGTCGTGGCGCTGGTCGGTAACTCTGACTTTGCACAAGCCAGGGCGAGTCGTTCCATCAAAGCCCAATCGCGCGGCCCGAGTTCATTTCGGAGGCCTGTTCCCACCGACGAGGGAGGGAATCGCCTCCGGTTGCGAAGGGCGCGTCCCAGCAAGCGTCAGCCGTTGGTCAACTCGATCGTCTGCCAGAGGCTGGGATCGGCTGCGTAGGGAAACTCGTTGCCGACCGCCAGCGATTGTTCACCGAGCTCACTGTCGCGGACAATGAAGTGAAAACCGAGTTGCGGATGCTGTGATGGGTCGAAACCAACCAAAGATTCGGCGGGCAACCAGGCCTCCAGCCAATAGCCCCCGGGCCGCACTTCCGATTGCACCTGAATCCGCGATGTGTCGGCCAGCAAGGAATCTTCGCGAGCACGCGCCAACGGAATCGCGACGGCCAGCGGATCGGCCTCCGTTCGGCCACCCCCTGCGGGCAGCAGGCTGAATTGCTGGCAGAACTTCGTGGCGCGATGGACCGTCTTGGTGTTTCGCGTGTCAAACCAGACATGAAGCCCGTCCGAGACCGACGGGCTGGCAGACGAGCAGTTCAAGCGGCGCGTTCGCCCCCGCACATCGACACTCAGCCCCACGCCGCTGTCATTCCAGACCAACCGGACATCGGCGAAACCCGGTACCGCATCGAGCTCCCCCAATGAAGGGATGCGATGGGATTCGGGTAACTCGAGCAATCGCCCGGACCGGTGCGGCACGTCGCCAAGATTTCGCACGGGAAATGACCAGCGGAAAAGAAACCGCGGTGGAACGAGTTGACTCATGGAACGACAACCTCGATTCGACAAGACGCGACAACGATGCCGCCAAAACTTCTGATCGCTCTCGATCGAAATGTTTGGAGTGGAGCTTGCGCCGAAGACGCTACATTCGCTCGTGGCACCACCTCGTGCCCCAGAAGCGCCAACCACCTGCACAACCGAGTGTTTGGGAATCCACTCGCAACATCAAGTCCAAGTGGATTGAATCGAGATCTTTCTCGCGGCGTCAGGCTGGCGCGGCGGCCACGATAGACAGCCAACTGTGGGTCAATCCAAGACTGCGGTCACTTGTCCGCCGTGTCCGAATCAGATCAGTTCGACGATCGGCTCGCCATCGGGCAGGATCGGAAAGGGGCGGCCGGATTTGTCGTGGTAGATCTGCGAGGTGTCGATCCCGAAGCGGTGATAGATAGTCGCCAGCAGGCAATTGCTGTCCATACGCCAAAGACACTGGCGGCCCAAAGCCGCCGCCAGTGGCACCCAACGCCGTTAACCCTTTTCGTAACTCGTGACAGAGTTGAGAATTCCGTTTTATCTCTCGACGTAAGTGCATCTGCTGAAAGTTGGCGATTGACCGAGAAACAACCGCAGCATGGTCGGGCAATTGCATTGCCAAAAGTTGCGGATGCCAAAAACCACTTACGTTCAGGCGTTTTCCGTAAGTTCCGATTTGAAA
>JANODP010000190.1:0-11518 GCA_031412755.1 Schlesneria sp.
GAGGGCAGGTAAGAAACCTGCCCCCACATCGCCCCCATTTTGAGATCGACGTGTTGAAACCGAACTGGTACGTCTCGTGGTATTGCCTCCCGGACGGAACTCTCGGCAGTTGGCGGGGTTCTACGAGGACGATCATTTCGCTCCCCAAATTCAAACATGCCCGGCAGATGACAGGAATTTCAGGATGAGACTTTCTCGCACGTTTCTGACCACGGGAGTGGTCTGTTCGGTACTGGCCGTCACGGCGTTGATTGTGCGGGCCCAGTCGGGCGACGCGCCGACGAAGAAGTCGGGCGCGGCATTCTCGCTCGACGACCGCTTCCGGGAACTCGACAAGAATCGCGACGACGAACTGTCTCGCGCGGAGTTGGGGCCCGCGCTGTTCGAGTTCCTCAATGCCAACCGCGACGAGGTGGTGACTCTGGACGAGGCCCGCGAGGTCATTCGCGCGAAGGGTCTCGACGCTCTGCAAAAGGTCGCGCGGCAACAGCCGCCGAGGGGAACCGGATCGACCGTGGAGACGAAACCTGGCGAGAAAAAGCCTGTCACTGCGGCTGCCGATGAGTCGCTCCGTCAGGGACCGCAGCGGATTACGGCGGGAGACCACGCGGTGGGGAGGATGATCCCGGACCTCAAGCTGACCGACATGGATGGCCAGTCGTTCAAGCTGAGCGATCTGAAGGACCGTCGTGCGGTCGTGATCGCGTTCACGAACACAAGCTGCCCGATCTGCAAGAAGTACGCGCCGACGTTGGCATCGCTGGAGAAGCAGTTCCGCGAGCAGCAGGTCGCGTTTGTCTTCGTCAATCCGACCGCGAGCGACAAGCCGGAAGACATTCGAGCTGCGATCAAGACTCACGGCTTCGCCGGTCACTACGTGCGCGACATTGACGGAGACGTGGCCTCCGCGCTGAGAGCGACTCACACGACGGACGTGGTCGTGCTCGATGCCAGGCGGACGGTCGTCTATCGCGGCGCGGTCGATGACCAGTATGGATTCGGTTACTCGAAGGAGGCCCCTCGCGCGACGTACCTCGTCGATGCCATCCAGGCGACGCTGGCGAACGAGCGTCCCGACGTGCAGGCCACGTCGGCGCCCGGTTGTCCGCTCGACTTTGACACCGCGCCGCGAACGGCCTCCGCCGCAGTGGTCACGTATCACAACCGCGTCTCACGCATCGTGCAGGACCACTGTCTGACGTGTCACCGCGACGGGGGCGTCGCGCCGTTCGCCCTTTCGACCTACGATGAGGTGTCCGGACAAAGCGGCTCCCTCCGGCGGGTCATTGAGAAGGGGATCATGCCGCCGTGGTTCGCCGCTCCGCCCGGCAAGGGGCAAGTCAGTCCGTTCGCGAACGATTGCTCGCTGGCCGAGTCGGAGAAGTCCGATCTGCTGGCGTGGTTGAACGGCGGCAAACCGGTCGGCAATCCGCAGGACGCTCCCCTGCCCCGCTCGTTCGCGAGCGGCTGGCAGATCGGCAAGCCAGACCACACCGTTCAGTTGCCGTCACCGATTTCCGTGAAGGCGACCGGCACGATGCCGTACCAAAACGTCATCGTCGAGTCGGGGCTGACCGAGACCAAGTACGTGAAGGCTCTGGAAGTGAAGCCGACCGCGCGCGAAGTCGTGCATCACGTGCTGGTCTTCGTCCTGCCTCCGGCCAAACGCGGCGAGGAAGCGACGGGCAAGACCGAGGGTGATGGCGAGGAAGACGAATCGACCGGCTTCTTCGCGGCCTACGCTCCCGGCTACGATGCTCTCCACTTCAATGACGGTTTCGGCAAGGTGCTGCCGGCCGGATCGAGGCTCAAGTTTCAGATCCACTACACGCCCAACGGCACCGCGACGAAGGATCAGTCGATGATCGGGATGATCTTCGCCGACGAACGGCCCGAGCATCTGGTCAGCGTGCAGGGGATTTCCCAACCTCGTTTTGCGATCCCGCCCGGCGCGGACAATTACGAAGTCGTGGCGAATCAGCCCGTGCCGAACGATGCCACGATCCTCGCCTTCTTCCCGCACATGCATCTGCGCGGGAAGGCCTTCAAGTACGAGGCGATCCTGCCGAATGGGGAGACTCAGGTTCTGCTCGACATCCCGCGCTACGACTTCAACTGGCAGTTGTCGTACCGGCTGGCCGAACCGCTCAAGCTGCCGGCGGGATCGACGATCCGGGCCACGGCGTGGTACGACAACAGCGACAAGAACCCGGCCAACCCCGACTCGACGCGCACCGTTCGCTGGGGCCCGCAAACCTACGACGAGATGATGATCGGCTACGTCGAGTACCACATGGGGAGCGCGCAGTTGCAACGCAGCGGCCCACTGCTCGGCCTCGCCGCCGGCCTCGATTTCGAGGCCCTGTTCAAACGGCTCGACAAGAACAACGACGGCCTGCTGAAGGACGACGAACTCCCCGCGCGCGGCCGCGACCGCCTGCTGCAACTCGACAAAAACGGCGACGGTGCGATCTCGCAGGAAGAGATGCGGCGGCTGAAGAGATGACAAAGGGTGCGGCTGGACCGAGACACCTCGTCCAACAATCGACAAAGAAAGAGGAACATGTTCGCACCGCGCTTTGTCTGCTTCTTGATCGTCTGGCTGGCTGCGGTGCAACCGTCTGTCGCCGCCGAGGCACCGCTGAAAAAGGAATGGACCGTCGATGGCGTTCAGCGCGAGGCTCTTGTTTTCGCGGCCAGTCGCCCGACCGAGGGAGGCTCGCCCGTGGTGTTTGCGTTTCACGGGCACGGCGGCACGATGAGGCACGCGGCGGCCACGTTTGCCTACCAGAAGCACTGGCCCGAGGCGGTTGTCGTCTACATGCAGGGCTTGAACACGCCGGGCCGCCTCACCGACCCCGAGGGGAAGAAAGCGGGATGGCAGAGCACTGCCGGCGATCAGGGGGATCGTGATCTCAAGTTTTTTGACGCCGTACTGGCGACGCTCAAACGGGACTTCAAAATCGACGAGCGACGCCTCTACTGTACGGGACACTCCAACGGTGGAGGCTTCACCTACCTGTTATGGGCCGCCCGGCCGGACGTCTTCGCGGCGGTCGCTCCTTCGGCAGCGGTGGCGGCGCGCCAGATGAAAGACCTCAAACCCAAGCCGGTCATGCACGTGGCGGGTGAGCAGGACGAACTCGTGAAGTTCTCGTGGCAGCAACTGACGATGACTCGACTGCGGGCATTGAACGAGTGCGGCGAGGGCTCGAACTGGGGCAAGAACTGCACACAGTATTCGTCGAAAGTGGGCACGCCCGTCGTGACCATGATTCATCCGGGAACTCACAAGTTTCCGGATGAGGCTCCCGCGTTGATCGTGAAGTTCTTTCAGGAACATCGCCGACCGGCGGCCGGGGTTCAGCAGTGACGGTCGAGGGACGTCATCATTGACGCGGAGTGACCTTCAAATCACGTCGGCGATCAACAGCGTGCGGTCGTCTGACGGGGGCAGGCCGCCGGTGAAACCTCGCACGGCTTCGATCACACGCTCGAGGGACTCTTGAGCATCCGCGCGACAATCGGCGAGGACGTGATCCAGTCGTTCGGTTCCGAACAGTTCGTTGCTGGAGTTGGCGGCCTCGGTGATGCCGTCCGTGTAGAACACGATGCGGTCGCCGGACCGCAGTGTGAGGGTGTGGTCTCGATATTCGATGTCGGGCATGAAGCCGAGCGGCAACGACGTGGCCTGGTCGAGCGGTGTGACCTGCCACTGGCCGCAATTGCGCAGTCGCGGCGGATTGTGTCCCGCGCAGGAGAAGGTCAGCGCGCGGGTCCGCTCGTCGTAGATGCCGTAAAACGCGGTCACGAAATGGCCGGACTCGGCGGTGTACCGCGCCGTCAGATGATGATTGAGATGGTTCAGCAGCAGGCTCGGCGGCATCGGGTCGCCCGGATACATGTGTGCCAGACTGTGGAGCACCGCCATCACCACGGCGGCCGGCGTGCCGTGACCGCTGACGTCGGCGATCAAGATGCCCCAGCGATCGTGCGGCAGTTGGAAGAAGTCGTAGTAGTCGCCCCCCGCGTGACGCGACGTCTCGTAGTGCGCGGCCATTTGCATCGTGGACATGCTGGGCAACTGCTTGGGCAGCAGCGAGCGTTGGATGTCGGCGACGACCTGCAGTTCGCGCTCGACCGCCTGGTACGCGGCATCGAGTTGTTCGGCGAGAACCAGATTCTGAGCGGCACGTCCGAACAGGTTCGACATCCAGACCCGCTCGGGCAGATCCTGCTCGTTGAAGCCGTCTGGTTTGTCGTGCGTGACGACGACCATGTTCTTCGACTTCCCCTGGTCGAACAGCGGAATCGCCATCAGCGAACGCGTTCCGGCAAGATACTCCGCCGCCGGATCATCTCCCGCGATCTGAATATCGTTGAACACGCGCGGGGCATCGCCGTAGATCATCTCGCTCAGAATGCCTCCCGACAGCAGTGGCAGACGTTCGGGCTGTTTCCACGGATTGATTTCCTCGGTCCAGCCGCTGTAACGAGTGATGCGAAACTGAGGATGCTCCAGCCCCCGCCGACTGAGCGAAATCCGCCGGGCGGCCGGCAGCAACACCTGCATCCGTTGTCCGTAAGTTCGCACCATCGCCTGCGGGTCGGTTTGCAGACTCATCTCGCGCATCGTGTCGACGACCGTCTGGAGGCGATCGTGCCAGTCATTGGAGGGTGACGTAAACATGCGGGATTCCAGGGGGCGTCTGGTCGTTTTGATCGAAACCGGGCTCTCCATCGGCGTCCCGGAGAGTGGCCGCTGCGGAATTATGGCTGAAAATCGCCGCTCGTCCACAAGCGGACCGTCGTGAATTGCGAGTCCTCCGACGCCTCATGTATCCTCTCGCCTCCTGTTCGGCGTTGGTCTGCCGACCCCGCCGAAACGTCCGATCCCAAAACGGAAGACGCCCACCGCATGAAGCCCATCCGCAAGCTGCTCGTTGCCAACCGCAGTGAAATCGCCATTCGAGTCTTTCGGTCCGCACATGAACTTGGGATCCGCACGGTCGCCATTTACACGCATGAGGATCGCTATGCCCTGCACCGCTTCAAGGCGGACGAGGCGTACCAGATCGGCAAGGGGGGCGAGCCGATCAAGGCCTACCTCGACATCGCCGCAATCATCCGGATTGCGAAAGAGGCGGATGTGGATGCGATCCATCCCGGTTATGGATTCCTTTCCGAGAACCCGCTGCTCGCGCAGGCCTGTGCCGATGCGGGGATCGTTTTCGTCGGGCCGACGGTCAAGGTGTTGGAGCAGCTTGGCAACAAGATCACCGCGCGCGAGTTGGCTCGCGCGGCGGGCGTGCCGGTGCTGGGCGGCAGCTCGAAGCCGATTGCCGATGTCGCCGACGGGCAGAAGCTGGCGCAATCGCTCGGTTATCCGGTCATTCTCAAGGCGGCCAACGGCGGCGGCGGACGCGGCATGCGCGTGGTGCTGAAGCCCGACGATCTGGCCGGGTTGTTCGAGTCGGCTCAGCGCGAATCGATGTCCGCGTTCGGATCGCCCGACATCTTCGTCGAGAAGTTCATTCCGCAACCGCGGCATATCGAAGTGCAGTTGCTGGGCGACAAGCATGGCAACCTGGTCCATCTGTTCGAGCGAGACTGCTCGGTCCAAAGGCGGCATCAGAAGGTGGTCGAGATCGCGCCGGCTCCGTTTCTGGACGCGAAGATTCGCGATGCGATCTGCGAGTCGGCGATCAAGATCGGCAGGGCGGTCGGCTATCAGAACGCGGGGACCGTTGAATTCCTGTTCGACACCGATGCGAACAAGTTTTACTTCATCGAGGTCAACCCGCGCATCCAGGTCGAGCACACCGTCACCGAGGAAGTGACCGGCATCGACATCGTGAAGTCCCAGATTCTGGTGGCTCAGGGAACGCCGCTGTCGGATCCCGAGATCAACCTCGGGTCTCAGGCCGACATCAAGACGAACGGCTTCGCGGTGCAGTGCCGCGTCACGACGGAAGACCCGGCCAACAACTTCATGCCCGATTATGGTCGCGTCTCGCACTACCGTTCGGCGGGCGGAGCGGGCGTGCGTCTGGACGGCGGCAGCGCGTTTTCGGGAGCGGTCATCAATCCGTTCTACGATTCGCTACTGGTCAAGGTCTCGGTAAGAGGCCGTCGCTTCCAGGATGCGACGGCCCGCATGGAGCGCGTGCTGCAAGAGTTCCGCGTGCGCGGCGTGAAGACGAACATTCCGTTCCTCATCAAGGTCATGACGCACCCGAAGTTCGTGGCCGGCGGCTTCACGACGCGGTTCATCGACGAGACGCCCGAACTGTTCCAGTTCGCTCCCCGCAAGGACCGCGCGACGAAGGTGCTCTCGTTTCTCGCCGACACGATCCTGAACACGGGCAAGGTGCATGCGGAGGCGGCGAAGAAGATCAATCGGACGCCGGCTCCGCTGCCAGACCTCGATCTGAACGCACCAATCCCCGACGGGACGAAGACGCGGCTGGAAGCCCTTCGTCAGCAGTTCGGCAACGAACAAGCCGCGAAGCGGTTCGCCGAGTGGGTGCGCGATCAGAAGCAACTGCTCATCACCGACACCACGATGCGCGATGCGCATCAGTCGCTGCTCGCCACGCGGTTCCGGACCCACGATCTGCTGAACGTCGCCGATGCGTATGCCCGACTCTGCCCGCAGTTCTTTTCGCTGGAGATGTGGGGCGGGGCGACGTTCGATACGGCGATGCGGTTCAACAAGGAATGCCCATGGGACCGGCTGACTCAACTGCGTCAAAAAATCCCGAACATCCTGTTCCAGATGCTGCTGCGGGCGTCGAATGCGGTCGGCTACACGAACTATCCCGACAACGTCGTGGTCGAGTTCGTGAAGGAGGCGGCCTCGGCGGGGATGGATGTCTTCCGCGTGTTCGATTCGCTCAACTGGGCACCGAACATGCAGGTCGCGATGGACGCGGTCATCGAGACGGGGATGATTTGCGAAGCGGCCATCTGCTACACCGGCGACATTCTCAACCCGAACCGGCCGAAGTACGACCTGAAGTACTACGTGAACCTCGCCAAAGAGCTGGAGAAGATGGGAGCCCACATGCTCGCCATCAAGGACATGGCGGGACTGTGCAAGCCGGCGGCGGCGGCCCTGCTGGTGAAGACGCTGAAGGAGGAGATCGGCATCCCGATTCACTTCCACACGCACGACACGGCGGGGATTCAGGCGGCGTCGATCCTGCAGGCGAGCGAGGTCGGGCTGGACGTGGCCGACGCGGCGCTGGCTCCGATGTCGGGCGGCACCTCGCAACCGAACCTCAACGCGATCGTCGAGGCGCTGCGGTTTGGCGACCGCGATCCGGGGCTGAAGACCGAGCATCTCGATTCGCTCGCCCGGTACTGGGAAGTCGTGCGGCAGTACTACCAGCCGTTCGAGACCGTCATGCTGCCGGCGACCGCCGATCTGTATCAGCACGAGATGCCGGGGGGCCAGTACACCAATCTCTACCAGCAGGCGAAGGCCCTCGGCATGGCCGACCGCTGGCCCGAGATCTGCCGTCTCTATGCCGAGGTCAACCAACTGTTCGGCGACATCGTGAAGGTGACCCCCAGCTCGAAGAGCGTCGGCGACATGGCACTGTTCATGGTCGCGAACGAACTCACGTCGGCCGACATCCTCGACGACAAGAAGGATCTGTCGTTCCCCGAATCGGTGATCGACCTGATCAGCGGCAAGATGGGCCAGCCACCGGGCGGCTTCCCGCCGGCCGTGCAGCGGCGCATCCTCCGCGACAAACCGGTCGTCGTCGGCCGGCCTGGCGAAAGTTTGCCGCCCGTCGATTTTCAGGCGACCGCCGACAAAGTCCGCGACATCTTGAAGCGCGAGCCGACCAACCGCGACATCATCACGTGGATTCTCTACCCGAAGGTTTACGAAGAGTTCGTCGCTCACCAACAGGTGAACTCGGACACGAGCGGCCTGCCCACGCCCGTCTTCTTCTACGGTCAGGCGCCGGGCGAGGAGATGTCGGTCGACATCGAGCCGGGCAAGACGCTGATCGTGAAGTTCCTGTCGATCAGCGACCCTCACGCCGACGGCAAGCGGACGGTCTTCTTCGAGCTGAACGGCCAGCCGCGCGACGTGACGGTCATCGACAAGTCGCTCGAACCCCAGGCCTCCGCCAACATCAAGGCGGATTCGTCGAACCCCAAGCATGTCGGAGCCAGCATGCCCGGCATGATCTCGACGATCGCGGTCCATTCCGGCGACAGCGTCACCAAGGGTCAGAAGCTGCTCAGCCTGGAAGCGATGAAGATGGAAACCAACATCGCCGCCGACCGCGACGGCAAGATCGGGCAAGTCCTCGTCAAACGAGGCACGCAGGTCGCCGCGGGAGATTTGTTGATCACGTTTGAATGAAGGAACATGAGACCGTCGTCTCCCAAGTGTGTCACCGGTCGATGAAACGCTCCCAATGAAATGATGGAATGGAGAGATCAAGATGCTGCGCCAGTTTGCCCGGTCGTTGCTGGTTGTCGCCCTGTGCGTTCGAGGGGCTGCGGCTCAAACCGTCTGGCCGGGTGAAGAGTGGGAGACAGCCGCTCCCGCCAGTCAGGGAATGGATGCTGCGGGGCTGGAGAAGGCCAAGACCTGGCTGGAGTCGCACAACAGCAAATCGGGCGTCGTGATCCGGCACGGACGGATCGTCGCCGAGTGGTATTTCGGTGTCGCCGACAAACAGTCGAAGTTCGCCGCGTATTCCACGAGCAAGTCGCTCTCCAGCATGGCGACCGGGTTGGCGATCGCCGATGGCAAGCTGACGCTCGGTGACACGGTCGGCAAGTACCTTCCCGACGCCAGTCCCGAAGGGAAACGCGCCGTCACCGTGAAGCAACTGCTGAGCATGTCGTCGGGAGTCCACAACGATCCGGGGATCGGGATGCGCGAGGACCTCTTCAGCTACGCCCTGAAGACGGCCCCGATGGATCACGAGCCCGGCGCGAAGTGGGATTACAACAACACGGGACTCGCGCTGCTCAGCCCGGTCTTTCACAAGGCGACCGGCAGGCAGATCGACGAGTTCCTCGGCGAGCGCATCTTTCGGCCGATCGGCATTCGTCCGGATGACCTGACGTGGGAGCATCGCGAGGGATTGGCTCTGCCCTACTCCGGCTGCCACACGACGGCCCGGTCGCTCGGCCGGATCGGATTGCTGGTCTTGCATGACGGCGAGTGGAACGACAGGCAGATCGTTCCGGCGGAGTGGCTGAAGGAATCGATCGCCCCGTCGCAGGAACTCAACAAGTCGTACGGCTACCTGTGGTGGAACAACACGACGAACAAGTGGCCCAACGTGCCAAAGGATGCCTACGCCGCACTCGGCAAGTGGGACAACAACATCTTCATCGTCCCGAGCCTCGACCTGATCGTAATCCGCCAGTCCGACCTCGCCCCCGCCGAAGGCCACAAAATCGCCGAGTACTATCAGTTGGTCTGTGATGCGGTGAAGAAGCCGTGATATGCTCTCCGCACCCAAGTGGACTTCACTTTTTGCGGGAAGTGAAAAATGCAAAGTGCAAAGTACGAAGTGCAAAATGGGAAGCAGACGGCACCGCGCGGGGCGTGGAACGAACTTCAGGAGCGGCTGTTGGATTTCGCGGTTCGGATTGGTGCTGTCGTGGATGCATTGCCGAAAACACGTCTGGCGAGACACATCGCCGGACAACTCGTACGGTCCGGAACATCGGCGCCGCCGAACTATGCCGAGGCTTGCGGTGCGGAAAGTAAGAAGGACTTCGTTCACAAACTGGGCATCTGCCTCAAAGAGCTTCGTGAGAGTTGCGTTTGGTTGCGACTGATCCTCAAGAGCCGATTGTTGAAGGGACACGCAGCTCAACTCGTTGCTTGATGAAGGGACGTAACTCACAAACATCATTGGAAAGTCCATCGCCACAGCCAAAGGGACGGCAAAGAATCACAACAGCCCGGCAACATCGCCAAGCCGCGCCCGGTGACCCCAATTTGCATTTCGGACTTTGCACTTTGCATTTTTCACGACTCACAAAGTCCGCCACGAATGTCCTGCGGACTTCGATTGATTCTCGAAAGGAATGCCCATGAACGGTCCTGCGAATTCCCAGCCGTCTTCGTTTGATGCGATGTCTCGCCGCCGGTTGCTTCAGGCGGCCGGCATCGGTGCGCTGCCCCTGGGCCTGCCCGGAATGGTGGCGGCGGGTGTCGATGAGAAGCGGGGGCTGGGCAAGGGTGCGGCCCAGAAGTCCTGCATCTTCATCCTGCTGTGCGGCGGGCCGAGTCACATCGACACGTGGGATTTGAAGCCGACCGCCCCCGATACGATTCGCGGACCGTATCAGCCGATCTCCACCAAGGTGCCGGGGATGCAGATCAGCGAGCTGCACACGCAACTCGCACAGATGACCGACCAGTTCACCTTGATCCGGTCGATGACGCACGTCGGCAACATCAGCAACCATTTCGACGCCATGCATCATTGCCTGAGCGGTCAGGCGGGGGCTCCGGCGGACGCCCCCTACATGGGTTCGATCGTGGCGAAGGTGCGGCCGAACGAGCGGACAATCGCGCCGTATGTCTGGCTCATCAAGTGTGTCGGCGACCCGGTCTTCTGTGCTCCCGGCATTGCGACGGGAGGACATTTGGGGGCCGCCCACAGCCCGCTGTTTGTCGGCTCGGCCGCGAATCATCCGGCGATGGAGAAGTTCCAGCCTCCCGACGAACTGATGGCGGCTGTCGAGGCGGGGCGCATGAACGACCGCCGCCGATTGCTCGACGGGCTGAGTCCCGCCGTCAGTCCGAGCGAAATTCATCGGGCCACCAAAGATTGGCAGGACATCCACCGCCGCGCCTTTGAATTGACGAGCGGCTCGGAAGGCCGCGAACCGTTCGATTTGAGCCGCGAGTCAACGACCGTCCGCGAACGTTATGGGATGCATCCACTGGGACAGAACCTGCTCCTCGCGCGGAGGCTGGTCGAGGCGGGAGTTGGCTTCGTCACCGTCAATGGCTGGACGGGAACGGCCCCGGAGGGGGGCGGCGGCGCACCCAGTTCAAGTTGGGACATGCACGGTGGTGAGATGGGAATGGGGAGCGCCTTCGGCAACGGGTCCTATGGCATGGGCTGGTGCCTGCCGAGACTCGATCAGGGACTCACGGCGCTGCTGACCGATCTCAAGGATCGTGGCATGCTGGAGAACACGCTGGTCGTCTGCCTCGGTGAATTCGGACGGACTCCCAACATCAACGCCCCCGGCACCAATCCCGGCCGACAACACTGGCCCGCCTGCTTCTCGGCGATCCTGGCGGGCGGCGGCATTCGCGGCGGCGCGGTCTATGGCGAGACCGACAAGCACGGAGCCTATGTGAAAGACCGGCCGGTCCGCCCGCAGGATCTCGGGGCGACGATCTTCCATTCGATGGGCATCCCGCTCGATCAGCGTCTGGGCAAAGATGGTTTCACCCGCCCACTCTCCACCGGTGAGCCGCTGGTCGATCTGTTCGGCTGAGCCACTCAAC
>JANODP010000191.1:0-66826 GCA_031412755.1 Schlesneria sp.
TTACTCCGAAGGAGTTGCGTCCTATAGCCCAGGGTTGCGAGCGAAGCGAGCTACCCTGGGAAACGGTTCAACCGATCCATGTACCCCAACGGGGTTCCGTCATCGGCGATTCTCGAAGGCCGCAACCCTTTCAGGGTAGATGGCGAACGCGTTCTCCCTCCCAGGGTAGCCCGCAGGCGCGGGCAACCCTGGGCTATGAGACACAACTCCTTCGGAGTAAAGACACCTCGTTCAACTCCGAACTTGGAACTACTGAATTTGGAATTTTGATGCACCTTCGTCGCGGCCGGGTTGCTGCGCGGAATGAAACCAAAGTGGGAGCCACCGTCATGCCTCACCAAATTCCCGACTGGTCGCCACTGTCGCGTCGCGCGTTTCTGAGCCGGTACGCGGGGGGAATCGGTTCGCTCGCACTGGCTCAACTCCTTCGTGACGCCTCACGCGCCGAGGGTGCCCCGCTGGGCTGGTCGTCCGTCGCAAAACCGGGTCGGGCGAAGTCGGTCATCTGCCTGTTTCAGCATGGCGGGCCGAGTCAGATGGACCTGTTCGACCCCAAGCCCGAGCTGACCAAGTGGAACGGCAAACCGTATCCCGGCGGAGACCTCGAAGTTCACTTCGACAAGCAAAAGGGAAACGTCCTCGGCAGCCCGTTCCAGTTTGCGAAGCACGGCGAGTGCGGGATGGAGTTGTGCGATCAGTTGCCCGAGACCGCGAAGATCGCCGATGACATCTGCCTCATCCGTTCGATGAACACCGAGTCGGTCGATCACGAATCGGCGCTGCGGCTGATTCACAGCGGCAAGTTTCTCGCGGGGATGCCGGCGTGGGGTTCGTGGGTCGTCTACGCGCTGGGGGCCGAGAACGCGAACCTGCCCGCGTATGTGGTGCTCGGCGATCCGGGCGGCCTGCCGGTGGATGGCGAACGGAACTGGTCGTCGGGCTTTTTGCCGGCGGTCTATCAGGGGACCGCCTTTCGTTCCGGGCCGTCTCCCGTTTTCAACCTGCAACCGCCCAGCGGCGTCGGCCCTGTTGCTCGCCGCAACCAACTTAAGCTGCTCGACGAGTTGAACCGCCGTCACCACGAACGCCATCCCGAGAACACCGAACTCGCCGCCCGCATCGCCAACTTTGAGACGGCTGCCAGGATGCAGGCGTCGGTTCCCGAGGCACTCGATTTGTCGAGCGAGACGGCGGCGACTCACAAGCTGTACGGTCTCGACAACCCCGCGACGAAGGAGTACGGCACGCGCTGTCTGCTCGCGCGGCGATTGATCGAGCGGGGCGTGAGGTTCGTGCAGCTCTTCCTGAGCGGCCAGCCGTGGGACACTCACAGCAAGAACGCCGAAAGTTTGAAGGGCCTGTGTGCGCGAACCGACCGGCCGAGCGCGGCTCTCGTCCAAGACCTCCAGCAACGCGGGTTGCTCGACGAAACGATCGTGCTCTGGACGGGCGAGTTCGGTCGTCTGCCGATTTCTCAGGGAACCGACGGCCGCGACCACAACCGACGCGGGTTTTCCCTATGGCTCGCGGGCGGAGGCTTCCGGGCCGGTCATCTGCATGGCGCGACCGACGACTTCGGCTACGCAGCGGTCAAAGACGTCGTGACCGTTCACGACCTGCACGCCACGCTGCTGACCACACTCGGCATCGACCACCATCGCCTGACGCACCCGCACGAAGGCCGGGACGCCAGCCTCACCGACGCCGAAGTGACGAAGGCACGAGTCGTGACTGAACTGCTGGCGTGAACTGGCTGCCTTTCCCCGGTGAAGTCCAGCACATTTTCCATTCGAGCACGACTCCGGCTCAGAGCAATCTCATCCTCATCCTTCGTGATCTTCGTTCGCTTCTGTTCACGGCCATTAAATTAAACAGAAGCGAACGAAGATCACGAAGGATGGACGCCGAACAAATTGGTTCCGGCTTCGGTTTCACTCGATTCGACAACTCTCCGACATCAAGCGTTTCGGTCCAGAACCTGTTGGCCTGTTGGCTTCAGCCGTCCAATTCCATTGCTGGATCGGGCCAGAGCGTGATCGGCCACGGAGAGACGGCCGAGATTTGTCGGGCGGCTTCGTAGTTGGGCACGAAAACCAGAGCGTCCCCTGCGGACAAGTCGGTCAGATCGAGATCCCCTTCGTGACGCCATTCCCGTTCCACGGTCCAGTCGATCGCGTTGTCCGATTTGCTGCGCTTCGCGAGTTGAAAGTAGGGGCGTTCGTCGTCAGCGAGATCGACCCATGTGGTCTCGCTGCCGTAGACGACGGGACGCGCGCCGCGCTGCTGCAACCATTCACGACGAACGGACAGCCCGAATGGCTCGAAGTCCCACCGGCCGCGATGCGACCGGAAGCGATGGAGCGGCGGAAGATCGAGCAGCGGCACTGCCGTGAAACTGACAACACGATGACCACCGCGAATCGTTCTCCCCGAAGCGATCAACCGACGCTCACCGATCAACCTGGCCAATGCGGCCACGGCCGAATGATCCGCGTCGGGCCGACCATCCAACAGGCTGTCGAGGTAGTCATCCAGCGTTTGTCGAGGCCACGGAGACGGGCACGAGCGCGTGGTGTGCGTGAGCAGCGTCCAATCGTCGCGACCCGGAAACGGCACGATCTCGCAGATGTGCCGGGAGGACCGGTTGCCATCGTTGACCGGAGTCAGAGCCTCCACCGCTGACGGACTTTTTAACGGCAGTTCCGAGTCCGGATCGGGACTCCAGAGCGAAGCCCCCAGTGGCAACAACGCTTCCCGCACTGACAGCGGTTGCAACTCCGGAAGGTCAACCAACTCGACAGAGCGCCGCTGCGTCAACCGCTCCGTCAGCAACTGATGCAGATTGCCTCCGGCCCTCACGCCGAGTACGAGGACCGTCTCTGCCGCATCGAGCAGTTCGCGATCCGCCAATGGCAGACCGCGCGAATTCACCACTTGCCGGATCACACCGGACGCGACATACCGATGAGTGATGCCCAGCCGTTCGGCTCCGCGGCGCAGAAATTCCCGCCCCGCCGTGTCGTCTCCGAGCAGCAACGTCGAACCACAGTCGCGCACGCGGCGCAAAGCGGCTCGCAACCCGCGCAGCCAGACCGCTTCCGGCGGAATCAGGCGCGGCAGCCTCGACATCACAATCGCCACGGTGGGGAAAGTACTCAATTCATTGAGCCTGACATCGACAGGGACTCGACCATACCGCCACAACCAGTCACCAACGATTGCCGCCGCCGATTGTGCCGCGAATGCGATCGTCCGGCCAGCGGTCGACAGATCGCTGGCGAGCGGCCCGTTGCGCGAGTAGTCTCGCGAGACGATTCCACGTTCCTCCGCGCGAGATCCGCATGTCGCATCGCATTGTTTCCCTGTTGCCCGCCGCGACCGAGATTGTCTGCGCGCTCGGTGGCGAAGCGCGGCTGGTCGGCCGATCCCACGAGTGCGACTTCCCGCCGAGAGTGCAGTCGCTGCCAGTCTGCTCGCGCCCGCGCATCGACGTCGGTGGCTCCAGCCGCGACATCGACGACCGCGTGAAGCAGACGCTTCGCGACGGACTGTCACTGTTCGAAGTCGATGTCGAGCAACTCAACGAACTGCAACCGACATTGATCCTGACGCAGGCTCAATGCGAAGTCTGCGCGGTCAGTCTGACGGATGTCGAGGCGGCGCTGGCGGCGCGCGTCGGATCGCGCCCGCATGTGGCGTCTCTTTCACCGAATTGCCTGAACGATGTGTTTGACGACATCCGTCGCGTGGCAAAGGTCCTCGACGTCGATGAACGCGGTGAAGCACTGGTCAGCGAACTCACCGATCGGCTGGCACATCTCTCACAAGGGATCGCACGTGGGGCATCGCATCGCGGCGAGCAGCCCGTTCGACCGCGCGTCGTGTGCATCGAATGGCTCGAACCACCGATGACCGCTGGAAACTGGGTGCCCGAGTTGGTGGCGATTGCCGGTGGAGAGAACCTGCTCAGCCAGCGTGGCCAGCATTCGCCGTGGCTGGATTGGGGCGACTTGGTTGCGGCAAATCCCGAAGTGCTGGTCCTGATGCCCTGTGGTTGGAGCATCTCGCGCGCGCGGGCCGATCTGCACTGGTTGACGGCGCGTCCCGAATGGCCCGCGCTCCAGGCCGTTCGCCAGGGGAAAGTCTTCGTCGCCGACGGCCATCACTACTTCAACCGACCCGGCCCGCGGTTGATCGACTCGGCCGAAATCCTGGCCGAGATTCTGCATCCCGACCTCTGCCACGACGGTCACCGCGGTACCGGTTGGGAGCCGCTTTGACCGTGGAGTCGGTTTCCAACCTGCCACTACTGTAGTCTCGCCGCTCCGTCGGCGAGACATCCGGTCGGCGGAGCGACCGGACTACGACAGGTTTCCAACCTGCTCGTGTTTGGTCGAATCATTCCCGCGCGGTGGGTAGCATCTTCCTCGCTTCGCGCTCGTCACACTCTTGAAGGAACCTCGTGATGCCCAGAGTTGTTGTCTCCGCCTTGATGCTCGTGCTCGGTTCGCTCTTCACCGCGTCGGCCGCCGAGATCGTCACGATCGCGGGGACCGGCAAAGACGAGTTCTCCGGTGACGGCGGCCCCGCGCTCAAGGCGGGCGTCGGACAACCGTTCGGCCTCGAAATCGGACCGGACGGCGCGCTGTATTACTGCGAGTACTCCAATCACATCGTGCGACGACTCGATCTCAAGACGAGCACGGTCACCACGGTCGCGGGCACGGGACGCCAGGCGGGCTACGCGGGAGACGGCGGCCCGGCCACGAAGGCCCTGATGAATCAGCCTCACGAATTGCGGTTCGATGCGGACGGCAACTACTACATCTCCGACATGCTCGGGCAGGCGGTGCGGCGCGTCGATTGGAAGACCGGCACCATCACGAGTGTCGCGGGAACGGGCAAAGCCGGATTCGCGGGAGACGACGGACCCGCCACGGCGGCGCTGTTCGATTTGCCCATCTCAGTCCTGTTGGATCGCTCGAAGGGCCTGCTGATCTGCGACATCAAGAACCACCGCGTTCGTCGCGTGAACCTCGGTACGGGAATCGTCACCACGTTCGCGGGGACGGGCGAGAAAAAGGCGACCCCGGACGGAGCACCACTGGCGGGAACGCCGCTCAACGGACCAAGAACACTCGCGCTCGAGGCCGATGGCAACGTGATCATCGTGCTGCGCGAAGGAAACTCGGTTTACCGGGCCGATCTCAAAACGAAGACGCTGCATCACATCGCCGGCACCGGCAAGCAGGGGTTTGGAGGAGACGGCGGCGATGCGAAGCAGGCTCAACTCGCCGGACCCAAGGGTGCCACGGTCGATCGCGACGGAAACATCCTGCTGTGCGACACAGAGAACCACACGATCCGCCTCATCCGCAAGACGACGGGCGTGATCGAATCGCTCATCGGCGACGGCAAAGCAGGAGACGGTCCCGATGGCGACCCGAAGAAATGCCGCCTCAATCGACCGCACGGCGTCTTCGTCGATGTGACCGGCAACATTTACGTCGGCGACAGCAGCAACCACAAAGTCCGAAAGCTGACAATCAAGTGACGGGGATCGATGCCACGTGGCCGAGTTCCATTCGAAAATCACGAACCGGCCCTTGCTGTCACCCAGTCAAGAAACTATTCTCTCCCCGACTTCAGCCCAGGTGGCGGAACTGGCAGACGCGCTAGGTTCAGGACCTAGTTCCTTCACCGGAGTGCAGGTTCGATTCCTGTCCTGGGCATCTTGGTAACAAAGGACTTGGGGAAATGCTTCCCAAGTCCTTTTTCTTTTCGCTCGTGTGAGTGGGGGGCAAATCGGGGGGCAATGTTGGGGATGCGTGGCTTCTGCGTCGCTTTTCATCGCAGCGACAATCAATGCAGGGGGACGCACTCATGGCTTGGCTCGAACGGAAGGGAAATGTCTTTCAGGTGTCGTTTCGCTGGGACGGTCGGAAGTTTCGACGATCGCTCGGGACGACGGAGAAAGTGGATGCTGATGCCCGCGTGGCACGGATCGATCGACGGTTGCAGCTCATCGAGCAAGGTGATTTGGTGGTTCCTGACGGAACGGACCTCCTTACCTTCTTGATGACCGACGGGAAGCCGCAGCCGAAGATCGTGCTGCCCACCAAGGAACTGACGTTGGCGGAGTTGTTCGAACAGTATCGAACGACTCTACCTGCCGACTCGATGGAGCGGAACTCGTGGTACACCGTGACCATCCACCTCAAGCATCTCGAAGCGCTGCTTGGCGCAAACTTCTCGGTGGTGAAGCTGACGATGGTCGATCTGCAGAAGTATGTCGATGGTCGAATGAAACAACCGGGGCGACGCGGGCGAATGCTGAGTCCGACGACGATCAAGAAGGAACTCACCAGCTTCAGCGGCGTGTGGACTTGGGCTATTCCACGGGGCTTGGTCAGCGGTCCATTCCCCAACAAGGGGCTGCGGTACAGCAAGATCGATCACAAGCAACCGTTTCAGACTCGGCAAGAGATCGAACGGCAGATCGGTCGCGGTGGGCTTTCCGAAGTCGAACAGGCCGAGTTGTGGGATGCCTTGTATTTGGGTCTCGATGAGATCGATCAGGTCTTGCAACACGTACAGTCCCACGCACAACATCCCTTTCTTTTTCCGATGATGCTGATGGCGGCCCACACTGGAGCACGACGAAGTGAATTGATTCGGTCACAAGTCGCTGATTTCGACTTTGCCGCCGGTGTTGTTCATATTCGCGAGAAGAAGCGTGTCCGGGGGAAGCGCTCGCTGCGATCCGTTCCATTGTCGCAGCGGCTTCAAAAAGTGATGACGGAATGGCTCGATGGCGTGACCGGCCGGCATACGTTCGGTATGAACGGCGAGCCGCTTTCGGTACGCGAAGCATACGACCAATTCAAGCGAACGCTCGCGGGGAGTGCGTGGAAAAACGTGCGAGGATGGCATGTCTTCCGGCACTCGTTCATCTCGAACTGTGCTGCGAAGGGACTCGACCAACGCATCATCGACGCATGGGCGGGACATCAGACGGAAGAGATGCGGCGGCGGTACACGCATCTCTTTCCGAACGTGCAACAGGCGGCGATTCGGTCAGTGTTTGAGCGGTAGCAATCCCTCGGACTGTATGCGTTGAAGTTCTTCGTGGGGAATCATCCATTCGAGAGAGCGTCCGCGCCCACTCGCTCTTTTCGTGGCGCGTACGCGGCCGTGCCGGCACCATTCCCGAATCGTGAACTCGGCCTTGCCGAGGATGCGGGCGGCATCGGCGGTCGAGTAGGACTGTTGCACTGTCTTCTGCTGCAAGAGGACTCGTAGCGAGTCCTCAATTCGATCCAACCGATTGACGAGCAGTGACAGTGCAATCGGATCAGACAACTCGTTCATCGGAGCACTCCGAAATTCTTCATGGAACTTTGTTGATGATGGACAGAATGGCGGCGAATCCGGGAACGGTCCATCGCGCGACTCAGCAGGTCAATGCGGGTGATGCGAACTTCGCGATTCGACGTATTGCTGCGACAGTTGCGGGACACGGATAGCTGCGGTCAGCGAGGTTCAAGGACGACGCGTACTGGTAGTCGCGGCCGTGGACGATCGGCAGGCGTTGAGGTATGCCTGGAACTGCTCCTCACTCACCCTGATCGCCCCGTCATGCGGTCCGATGCGGAACGCCTGGAGCTTTCCGGTCTCAACAAGTGCATACACCGTCGAGACCGCCACTCGCAGACGCTCCGCGACTTCAGGGACAGTCATCATGTGGTTGGGTTTCCTTTCGCGGCCGGGCGGGAATCTCCACTCGGTTGTTCCGCCCTCGCCTTCAATGCGTCCCAGAAGTGTTTGCGACACAGCGTTCCTTTGAGGCCGTCGCGGAACGCGGCATCGACGGCGTCGTCGGTCTTCTGGCAGCACCAGATACAGGTGCCGGACGTGAGGTTGTTGATCGTGACGAGCATCGGATTCTCCTATCGGTGTGAGGATCGAACTTCACCGCGTGTCGGGCACGCGCCCGGCAGTTGCACGGAAATTGCTTTTCGACCATGACGTACACGCATGGGTGATTACCTGGTTCGGCTGACGAATTTGTTGCCTCGCTTTTCAACGACGCATCCAGTTGGAAAAGAGGAAGCCAATTGCATGAGTTGCATTGCCTCCTCGCGGGCGTCATCGGATGTCAGGAAGTTGCCAAAGCCCGCCTCCGCGTAACTCGAACTGAGCTTTTCGGCGAACTCCTGTTCGGAAATCGGCGCCTCTTGAACGACGAACGTGGTTGTGGCTTTGTGGCACTGAATGCCGACGAGTGATCTGCGGCAGCCGCAAGGACCATCGATTCGCTCACCGTCGCATTCGGTGGCGAATCGGAGTAGCTCTCCGCACGCGACAAAACAAAAATCACTCTTTCGTTCGCCTTGCGTTTCTTTCGTTGCGACGAACATTTTTCTTGCCGGTGATGTGGATGCATTGCTACGCACGTGTGGAATGGGGAAAAGGAAATCAACGCTTCTCGAACACCATGCAGGTGTCGTGAAGCCCTGGAATAAATGAGGACCGGTAAACCTTCGTGGAGCTGCTCGCCCCGTGGCTGAAACGAATGATGTCGGTGCAGCACTGCTTGAGACCTGCGGCGAAAGCCAGCCGCTTCGTCCAATAGGTCAACGGGACGAATCCCGCCTCACGGTCGCTGTAATCGCCCATGAGGATCGCGAGCTTCCCGCCTGGACTCAGCACCGATACGCAGTTGCGTATCAAGCAGTCGTAGCGGTGGATGAAGTAGGCGAGCGTCGGAGCGGTGCTCATGTCGCGCCGGTCGGTGCCGTATACCTTCATCCTCCAGTACGGTGGATGGATCCAACAAAAGTCGAACGCGCCGATTCCCTCGAAGTTCCTCGGATCGCAGGCATCGAACCCGAACCGGATGTCTTTCGATATGCAGAGAACGTCGAACTCGTCACACACATCGCGACACGTGCCGCTCCCCGTCATCGGGTCCAGGACCGTCTTCGGTTTGAAGTACCGAATGAGGTCTTTGATTAACTCTCCCGAACAATTGCCCGGATACCGACGGTCGCCATACGGTCCCGCGTCGGCGCGGTGGTAGAGGCTCGTGAGCCAGGGAACGGGGGAGCCGTTCGTCGGCGCGCGAGGGAGAACCGCAATCTGCGGTAGAGCCGGTGATGTGAATGCGACGCTTCGCATGGTGAATAAGGAGAAAGAAGTAAGTTGCCCGCTTGTGCAGGCGAGCCTTGCACCTGCACGCCGCGGCCGGCGGTCAAAAGCCGCAGACCCGAGAGGGGACCGGCTTGACCGCCGAGAAGCCGCCAGCGTGCGAGAGTTCTGCCGCCTGCACGGAATTCCCAAAAGAGTTGCGGAGAGCGGGGGTAAACCTGCCCGCTTCCGCAAGAGGGAAGAGCGTCAAGGTCTGTCGCGCTGGCAGTCCGGAGGGACCGCACTACGCAAACGACTCATGAAGGAATCGGAGGCCGTCACGGCAGCCTCCGGATTGCTTTACGCCGCAGCATCATGCTGCATCAAACCGGTGATCGTCTCCGATGCCTGCTGGCAGAGAGAGACAATCTTTCCCAGAGATTCAGGATCGAAACTCCGGGTGTAACGATATCGGCCGTCCCGATCTTTGTACGACCTTTCGATCGTGATCGAGTAAAAGACCTTCGGCTTGCCCTGCACGAGATGTTCTCTCGCCCAGATACTCGCTGAACAGTCATCGACGCGAATCGTCGCTACCGGCTTACGCCCCGCATCCTGCGAAGCGTTGGTCGCATCCGTCGCGACCGGTTGTTCCGCCGTCTTTGTCACGGCAACGTCCTTGTTCTTCTTGGTGGCTTTTTCCATAAAGCGTAGGGGGAAGGGAACGGGTAAAAACCCAGCCGGCCGATTGCTCGCTTCCGTGAAAGAAAACAAGCGGCCGGGCTGGACGCCTGAAAATCACTCGTTGGTCGGTTCAGCCTCCTTTGTCAGGATGTGCTCCCAAGCCTGGCCGATCAGCAACTGCGCAATCGGCAAGTCGTCCCGGCCGAGCGAAGTCGTCGTCTTCCACGCACCGCCGTCTTCGCGGTAGATCTTCTGAATGGTCACTTTGTGGAATGTGGTCTCACCCGAGCGGTTCTCGAAGACAGAGACCTTCACGCCGCGTCGGCGAAGCACGTGAATTGGCTTGTTGGTCGTTGATTCCGACATGGTATTGCTCCTCACGTTTGGTTGATGCGTGTTGGATTCAAGATGTGCGAAGGTCCGGTAAATGAGCGGCATTCGCGAGGAACTCCTGCGAGCGCAGGAAATGACCAAATCGGTCCACTTGCTGAGGCTGTACGGCTCGTGCTTCCATCGCGGCTGCACGGTTGGCGCTACGAAGTAGTCCTGACGGAACACTCGCCAGCGAGACGGTCGTTTGGCGTCCATGCGAGAGTGGGGAACTGAATAGAGCGCCGAAGAGCAGCAGAACAACCGACCCGCACTGCCCTGAGGGGCGGATAGGATGGCTCGGCTCGAACAGGAAGGGCGGACAGCTTCACTCCGCGCGAGCGGAGAACGGGCCGACCGCAGTCGGGGTGCCCGTTGGGGTGCCGGGGCGTAGCCCTGGCGAGTGTAGGTGCATCGTGGCGTGGAACGACTGACCATCGGGCGGACAGGGAGCGCAGCGAACAACCGCCCCCCCGAACTACACTCGCCAGGGATTGAACGGCCGTAGCCGTGAAAGCCCTGGCACCCCGAAGCTGGGGAGGGGACTGGAGTTGTCGCAATTCGTTGCATCGAACCACGGACGTCCGCCGCGGACCGATTCCGGACCTGTCGGCGGATGGATTCCGGACCTTTCATGAGGCACCCCCTTGCGGCAGTCGGATCAGCGGTTGCAGCTCGTCGCCGTCGGTGCCGTAGAAGATCGGCTCGGTCAGTGCCTTCTCGGCCGTCCAGTCCGCAAATGCCGCGAACCGGTGGAGCGCTGCCCCTTCCCTCGACGCCACGGCTTTCCGAAGGAGATCACGCCGGCCGGGAGTGGGGGACACGTGCAGCACGGTGAACGACTCCGCGGTCGTCTTGAAGTGCCGCTCGTGGAGTCGTCCGGCGAGCATGGCCGCGAATCCGGGTGTCTTGGAGTTCGCGATCTGTTGGATGCCTGATGTACCTCGGTCCAATTCGAGGTAATAGGCTTTCGAGTGCTGGCCGATCTGCAACGCAAACGCGGCATCGGGTGCGCAGACGAGACGTGGCTTCTCTCGGATGAGGGTGAAGATCCGATATCGCTCGTGCGGTTCGCGAGCAAGCGGATTCACCTCGTCCCACTCGCCGAACCAACCGAGCACCGCGACGTCTGGATGACGGAGGACGGCCTCATTGAGGGTGACGTGGACTTGCGCGACGGCGGTCCAGTGAAACAAGTGCGTCCAGTCGGGAGTTTTTGTCGTCACGTGCAGATATCGCTCGTCGCCGTATTCGGCGGCGACCAGTTCCGCCCCCATCCGGCTCGGAAAATAGACGGGTGCCGGATTTCCAGCGGACGGGTTCAGCGCCTGCATCCGCGTTTTGCCAATCAAACCCGCCGCGTGAAGCTCCTGCAGGATGGCTCGCATCACCCGGTCATTGGAGACTCCGACGACGTGTTGAATCATCGGACGAGTCATCGTGTAGTAGTCACACACGGACTTGATCACGGCGAGTTTCCTGGGAGAAAGGACATTCATGACATCGACCTACAGCAGCGGATTGCCATTCGTCTCGATCTGGCCCGCTCTCTCTTGCGATACACCGAGAACCTCGATCCGCGGGTGCAGAACCCGTTGGAGACGTTCCGTGGTTTCTCGCTCAATGACGCAGGGGGACGTAAACACCTCAGACCGATAGTTCTCCTCGATCATTGCGCTAACGCGGTCGATCGCACTTGACTGGCAGCGCATGATTTTTGGTAAATCCCAACTCAGATAACCGGGAGCGTGCCGTCGGACGTCGACGCGGTAGAGCGCCGGATCATTCACCATGCGGAGCAGTGCCTGACCGGTCTTGAGCAGCCGGATCTCCTTCGCCCAGAGCGCCGCCTGCTCCTCGAACGTGTAATACGACCGCCGCGACAGTTCCCGAAACGTCTCATACACGGGGAGGATCGACTGCCCGATGCTCATGCCGAATGTCTGCGATTTGCTGCCGCCCTCGCCGGTCGATTCGTTCTCGCCGTGCCCGGAGGATCTTCCAGCGCTTGAGTTGGTTGTCCGGCCTTCGGTGTGGCTGTTGCCCGATGTTCGGAGGTCGTGTGGGACACCAAATCGACGAGCGGTGCTGTTGCTACTGGAATCACCGGCACTCGAACCGTTCGATGTCGAATTGGAGAATTGTTCCGACCAGTTCTTGCCGACGGTTTTCTGCCAATTGGTCGCTTCGGCTTCCGACTGTGACCATGTGGCGAGTTGGATGATCCGTTGTTCGCTCAAGAGTTGGCGGCGGGTGTAGACCTCGTCTTTGATCCGTTCCGGGTCATAGGTGATCGACGCGAGTTCGTGGCCGAGGATGTCCGCGTCCTCGCCCTGCACTCCCATGATGAGCCGCGACTGGGCCTGGAAGATCAGGGACGTGAGATCGGTGTCCCCTCGCTTGAGTTGCGAGAGTGATTGATGCGAGAAGAGGAGACGGACATCAAGTTGCCGGACCTCCGGGATTGCCTCTTCAATGTCCGGCCCGACGAACCGTTGGAACTCGTCAAGCAAGACGTAGGTCGGATATCGCACTCCGCGAGGCAACGACCTCGCAGTCGCGAGCAGCTCATTCAGCACCATCCCGCCGATGGCGTCCGCGAGTTGCGACGACAAGCGGTTTTGCGGGGATAAGTTGAGGATGACAATCTTGCCCTCACGCATGAATCGGAGGACATCCAGGCGGTTCTCGGTTGAACCGAAAATACTGCGGAGAATTGGATTCTCGAAAAACGGTTTCAACCGATTCCGGCTCGATTCGAGAATGCGGCCGGCTTCGCCACCTCGGGCTTGGACGATCTCATTCCATTCGGCGCGCAATTGCTCGGGAAGCCGTGCAAGGAGGGGATCGTGGAGCATGCTGCCGGGCATGAGCAAATGCGCGCAGTCGGCCACCGTCAGTCCCAACTGGGCGACGGCCCACATCGCATTGAAGACCCAACGTGCGAGTCTCGGCATTTCCTCGATGTTCTGGCTTGCCCACGCCCGGAGAATCACATCGCCGGCACGCTGTGTCTTGAAGTATCCGTGGGCGGGCGTATCGAACAGCAACGGGTTGAACGTCGGCACGATGTCCTCGCGGGACGCGTCGATATACACGACACGGTCACGAATCCATGACGGGCAGTACGGGGATGCAAACCACAACAAGAGCGATTGGGAGAAACTTCCCATCCGGTCAAAGATGAAGAACGAGGCGACGCTCATGCTCATGAGTAACTGGTGGATCATGGCCTCGATCGCCGTGGTTTTGCCCTTTCCCGTGCCGCCGATCAGGTGCCAATGCGTCCCGAAGGTTGTGGACGGAATCCGCACGCTTTGTCCCGATCGGGAATCTCTTCCAAGTAGTAAATTCATGGCTGTGCTTCCTGAATTGCTTCTCTGATGAGTTGGTCGTATCGGTCCTGCAGCTCTTGGAGCACCATGTCCCGTTGCATGCCGTCGGGAAGACGCCCCTCAATCGTGGACCGTTCCCGTTCGTACCATTCCGTGAGACGTGTGGGAGCATGACGTCGCTCTTCGGTCTCTCGTTTGGTCTGTTCCACCTTGGACGCATCATCCTCGCGCTTCTTCGTCTCATCAAGAACCGAGCGTTCCTTGTCTCTCGCTTCGGCAATCTTCGGCAGCATGCCGGAGATCATCTCCTGCGCGGCTATCCACGCCTCCGCGGGAGCGATACTTGGAGGGAACTTGGTTTGTAGATTCGCGCCGAAGAGGGAGTGGGGGAATGTCTCTTCCAGGAGTGCGGCATGTTCCTCGTAGAACCGGATGACCTCGGCTCGTGCTTCATCGGTCTTGGCAAACCGCTCCCTCTCTCGCTTCGCTTCCTCTTCGAGTCGATGTTGTCGTTCCCGTTCGAGCACGGGTTGCAACCGTGCCTGGTGCTCCCTCTCCTGATGCTCTTTTGCCAATGCCTCCCGCCGTGATGCCTTCTCGGAAGATCGACGCTGCGCTTCTGCCGCTTTGCGGCGGCTCCATGTGATCATCGCCTCCACTGGCGCTCCCGCGACAGCAGCGATGAGCGACAGCAGCAACGTGGCAACACCGAATGTCACGGCCGCGGCCAGACCTGCACGGATGAGAAGCATCAGGAACTCCGCCACCCGCGCCGGACTCCAGACGGCAGCGCCCGTCACGATGTACGCGAGGCAAACCGCCGCTGAGAGCCAGGAGGCACGACGCATCGTGAGCGAGTCGGGTCGAGCCAATCGTTCGGCGGTGACAAACAATAGGCAGATCAGCACGATGAGTGCCGGGAACTCGTCCGGGTGAATGAGGTCCAGAAGTTGAGACACGGCTGCTGCCTCCTTATGACTCGGGCGTCGGAAACGGGGGAGTGCCGTAGAACTCTGCTTCGACGCGAAATTCATGGACACCCGCGTCACGGAGCCGCTGGCGCCACGGTGCAACCTCAAATTGATCGACGAAATAGAAGCCGACGACGTGGCCCTGCTTGCCGTAGGCGGTCAGCGCTTGCACCAGTTTCTCCCGCGACGCCTCAGTATCCGGAGCGTTGTCGAGCATGTCGGAGAGAACAAAGAAGGCGGACTTGGCTTTCCCGTTCGAGACATGAACATCGGACGCAACATATTCAAGCGCATGGCGAACGCCGTCATGAATCATCGAACCGTTCGGATTTGCCTGCTTCAGCAGGAATTTCCGGAACCTGTCCGCGGTCGGAAATGCCCTTCGGAGTTCGAGTGGCGTACCCTCCCAGAGTAAGGATCTGTTCGTGCCAGAGAGCTGCGCGAGGATGACTTTGTCGTGAGTGCCGCTGTGGTCGTCGTAATAGCGCTTGAGCACGGACATCAGGAAGGAATAGGCCTGCCCGTCGTCGGCCATCTGGTGTTGAAATGACCCCGACAGGTCAATTGCCACCACGCACACGTACTCGTGGTCTTCGTGAAAGGCGGCCACCTGCTCGCGGTCCCGCGTACGCTCGCATCCCACGAGGACGCCGACGCACGCCGCGATTTGGACCAGAATTCGACAAGAGCGGAGAGTGAGAGTCATGACAGATTTTCCTTTCTTGAAAGGGCAACACACTTGCGGCTCAGACTCAGCGAGTGCAGGACCGCGAATACGACGATCGTGCAATAGACGACGGTCCCCAAGATCGCCGTCACAGAGAGTGCCGCTCCGTTCCAGGTCACGCGGACGAGTGAAAGGTAGAAGAGGCAACTTTCTCCAATGAGCAAGATGGCGGCCAGAGTGACAGTGAGATCCTTGTTTCGCTTCGACACACCCTCTTGCGACTCGGACGTGTCATCGTCGGCGAGCCAAAGGAGAAGCACATTGGCCCACGCGATCCAGACGAACACCATGAGCAGCAACGCCGCTGGTTGGGCAAGGTCGATTCGGTGCGTCGCCTCATAGTCCTGCAGAAAACTGAGGAAAGGGAACGCCTTGTAGAGCCGGACATTGAGTGGAGGAACGAATTGCTTCAGGCCGTCCGCAATCAGCGTGAGATAGACGCTGCTCAGAATGATCTTGGTCAAGAATTGCCAAATCATGTAGGCGCAGCGAGCCCAGAGCAGTTCCCAGTTGAATGGCCTGCGTGATGGATACGGGGCATAGACGGGATACGATGTCGATGCCGCTCGCCCGCCCAAGTCGGCACTTGTGTCAGGGCTCAAATTTGCCACGCGATAGGATGTGGACACGGTTTCGATCTCCTTTCAGAGTCGGTGCAGTAATGGGTAGTGACCTTTGCACGCACCGACAGCGCAAAAGATCCTTCGGATTCGCCAACGCATGCTGGCGAAATGAAAAAACCCGCTCTTGGCGGGTTGGAAAAAGCAGTTGCGCGGGGCCAAACTGTATGGCACAATCCGTCCCGTGTCTGTGCCCCGGCGAGGCTTCAAAGAAAGAAAGTTCGCTGGGTTGCAGAGGTTGCTAGTTCCAACTTCTGTAGCCAAGGGAGTTGAGGTGGGCGGGTCAACTCCCGGTTTTTCATATACGATTGTCCTCACATTTCTGCTGTTAGCTCAGCAAGTCAATCACGGTCTTGGAGCTTCATGTGCAATCTGTCGAGTAATACGGTGATAGCGTAGATTTCCGAGGTTCTTGGCAGATGCATCCTTGTTCACATGCATTACAATAAACCCCGCAACGAATCGTCGAGAGCACATAGTCACACTTTGGAGAATTTTGGACACGAAGTATCAACAATGCTGAAATGTAGGTGCTATTCATGAGCCAACACGGAGACAGAGCCAATGGACCATTGGCAGTACGGAAGAGAAAAGAGGCCGGCTTGACACAGTTGGCCCTCGCGGCGCAAGCGGGAGTCGACAAGATGACAATCTGTCGACTCGAAAAGAATGAGCCCATTCTTCTGAAGAATTTGAAGCGAGTCGCGACTGCCTTGAAACTTCCTTTGAAGCAGTTGATGCGGACGCCAGAAGGTACAGATCAGATTGCACGCGACGGCCCGCTTCGAAAGCGATTTGTGATCCGGACGTTTCCTGACGGCTATAAACCACCAGTGTCCGAACAAGTATACGGCTACAAAACAACGTATCTGGAACACGTCGCCCGCGCCCGAGACCTATTCGTATTCTTTCACGGACTCGGTTTGGATGCCGACGATTTCCTTCCGTTTCTGAAGTCCACGTCGCGACACACAGTTGCAATCACCCTTCCGGGGTTTGAAGAAGTCCAGGATCAGATGCAATCACACATGTTTTGTTTGGAAACCCATATCCATCTCGTCGTCTCGTTTTTGATGTACTTACACAATTCCTATCCCACCAAGCGGCTGCATCTCGTCGGATTTTCGGTCGGAGCGGATATTCTTGTCTGGGTTGTTGAAGCGCTGCGCCACGCTGGCCTGAATCCGGGAATCTCGTCAGTCTTGCTTTGGGACTGCAACATCAATCACAAGTCAATGACCATTTCGAAAGCGATCGCGCGCCTCAAAGCTCGGGACCCGCTGGATTGCTTCAAGACGTTCATGAATGCAAGTCGCAATTTGATTGAGTTCATTCACCGACTCAAATATTTGCAGACGATTTCAAAGAAATCGTTAGAGCGAGTGAAGAACTTTGCAGCGGAAGTGGTTGACCGCTGGCCCGAAACGAAAATCGACACTTTCTTGAAACACGCCAAGATGATGAGTCAATTTGAGGGTGTCAGGACGCGGTTCATTTTTTCTTCGGATAATGGAGGGCTTGTTACAGAGTTGAAGAACAAAGCCCCAGCCGACATCGGCGACATCCTTGATGCGGATGATCGTCAGCATTTTGACTTTCTAAAACCGGAAGTACTGGAACAATTGATCGAAGGCACCATTCGAAATCGAATTCGCAGCGTGACATCGCTGCAAGCAGCGGCCAAACGTTGAAAGTGTCGCGTGGAATTCAGTTTGTCGGGGCCGAATCCGATTTTTCTCAGGAACGTCCAACTACGGCGTCTAGATGCAAGCAACTGTTGGACAGCTAAGGCTCGTGCTTTTGCACGCGAATCGCCAATCGAAAGGTTGTGAAAAGGGGAAGAAGTCTGCTGTGTGGCAATCCCTTTGGGGACAGATTGCGCGACCACACATTGCGACGCAATCAGATCGTTCCGCCCGTGAGTACGATTGACTCAAGCCAAAGATGCCCCGTGTCCTCTCGGAAACGGGGCGGCCTGAACGATGTCAAGCACAGTGAGAACACTTTCCGTGTGGGGGGGCAGAACTTCGGTATTCGCCGTAAGGTCAACCCACCAATCGCGACTGCTGTGAAACTTCAGCCACTTCTTTTCGGTGATCGACTTCTGCGTGCGTCACGAGCCTTCGATTGGGCGGCGTAGCAGACGAATGTCGCCACGGTCCGGTGCCAGTTGCGTCCAAGTTCCTTCGGCCCGATCGTGGCTGGTGGAAATCCCCGCTTTTCCATCCAGGACAGAAGTCCCTCCGCCAGCTCGTCGACGCGATTCCACGCACGAGCTTGCACGGCATCGAGTAGATCTTTCAATGCGGCGTCGGGGTCCATGTCAGAGTTCCTCCCCGAATTCGGCCATCGCTTCCGGCCAATACTTGATACCTCCGTCATTGAAGGCATCCGGCTCAACGGTGTACCCGTCTCCGCATTCCGTGCATTCGACGTCCATGGTGGCGTCGTCGACGCCGGTGATCTCCAGCTGCCCGCCGCAACTGCGGCACTTCCCGTCGTTCAATTCCACAAGCATCGAACAGTCTCCCTGTGGTCCAATGAGCGGTTCGCTCAGGCGAATCTCTGCCGAACATCGGCAGAGCGGACCAAGCGTGCCACGGGAGAAAGCGCTAGCGCAAATCACTCAGAACAATTGGCGTTGCAGTCCGGGTGCATTGGGATGATCTCGCTGTGCCACGGTCCGGTCCTGAGGTGACGATTCAACGATCGCACACTGCTCTACTGACGAACCCCGCATCGTACGATGCAGGGTTGTTTGGTGATGGCAACCTGCAATGCAGGGTGCCAGAAGCGAGAGCGTCGTCTCAGAACGGTACTTCCCCACTGCCACTCGGTGCACTGTTGCGAGAATCCTCCGGCTGCTGGCCGGGGAGCGGCGTCGAGTAGCAATACTCGATGGCCTTCTGCAATGCGAAGACCAGAGCGGGCAAGTCGGCCGGTCCGTAGGACTGCGAGTCCTTCCATTCACCAGCAGTGCGATCGTAGTAGCGGCGCGGCGCAATCGTGATCGCACGGAAGTGCCGGGGTCCCTCGTCCCCTGCGACTTGGTTGAGCCAGATGACCACGCTGATGCCGCTGTGGACGGGACTGATCTTTTTCTCCGGCGGCTTCTTCTGTGGGGCGGGCGATTTCTTGGCCATGACGGATCTCCTGTCGGTGGCAGATGCAAAGGACCGAAACGCTCTCGATGAGCGCGTCACGACACCGTGACACCACTTCAAACTGCCTGAGAGGACGGCGATGCGCAAGAGCCTCCGTCCGGAGCGATCAGCAAAAGTGAGTCACCTCACGAGGAGAAATGACAATCAGAACAGACGGAGCTGATTCCTACGGTCTGTCATTGGGTTGCCAGATTCTTTGCCATCTTTGACAGACGGTTCTTTGCTTGTCGCGGCGTCTGGGGGCGACTCCGGTTCGTTGGCAATCTGCTGAATGGAATGAGGACAGTCTTCAACGGGAACCTCCTTGAGTACGCCTCGCAAGTCGAATCCGGTGCGGTAGACCAGCCGCCGTTCATCGGTGAAGCTGTTGCCCCAGATGACATAGCCATACAGATTTCTCAGCGCGAGATTGATCGCCGTCATCCGGACACATCTCAGGTCGATGTCCTGCCCGACGAATTCCCAGTGAGGCCTGAGGTCGGCCACCGCCAGCAGCATCCGGCCTGATCCGCAGCACGGGTCGCACACGGACTTCTTGTCGTTCCCCTCATCCTCGCCGATGGTCATCTTGGCCATCATCTGGCAGATCGGTTCCGGTGTGAGGAACTGCCCGGCTTCGCCGTAGGTGATGGCCCCCTGGAACAGGTCGCCGAGAATGTCCTGGCGAGTCTCTTCCATCGCATTTACGAGTGTCCCGAATGCCTGTGAAATGGAATCGCACCCGCGTTTGCCCGGCTTTCCTTCGGTATGCCGTTTCACCGTGGCCAAGTACTGGTCCTCCATCCGGCCGCCGGAGAGGGCGCACACGCTCATGTGCAGGAAATCTTCAAACGCCTGTGCGCGACTGACGCCGCTGCGTCGCGATGTCTCTTCAAGCAGATCGAAGACGGGTTTGGTCTCGGGGTAGAGGAAGGCTTCCTTGGGCAATGCGAACGAGGGAACAGGATTAGAAGAGGTGACCCGATGGCGGCGGCGGTTCCACGGGAATTGTCGGAGTCACGGGAGCAGCTGGTTGCTTGCTCTTTCGTCCGCGTGACTTCGCGGGAGCAGGCTGTTCGGGTTCTGTCGAACGAGGTGTGCGGATCGCGTGGAGCACTTCGCGGTGAGCATGGTCGATCACGTCCACGAGCGCATTGAGCTGCTCTTGTGCGAGTTCGCCAAGCGGCTCGGCGAGGCGTTGCACGATCTCCTCGACGACGACCGCACGCACTTGGTCATCGGACAGAGTCTCCGCCGTGGGATCACGGACAGGCCACCGGACCAGCGACAATTCGAGCGTTCCCCTGCCACCCTCCCCAGCCGAGACTCGCGGCATGCGATGGACGAGTACCGTGATCGGTTGATGGGGAACACCGTTCCGGGTCAGCCAGGACAAGTCCTCTCGGAGTCGGTCAACGATGTCCGTGAGGACACGGACATTCTGTGCCAATTCGTCCACGGCGGTTTGCAGACGATCCGCGTCCGTCTCGTCCGGTCGTCCGCTCATTGGCGCCGTTGGCGAGGATCCCACTCGCGTCATGTCACGGCCAGTATAGCGCAACCCGGCCGGGCTTGGATTCGATTCTGATCGCCAGACCACTGGGCTCTTTTGCTTCCCAAGGATCGAGCGGCACGCTCCCGTCGCTCCAAATCCTCTTCGCCCGCGCCGGGACATGTGCTATCATCAGAGCATGGAAACCGTCGTCCGCAATGTTCGGGATCTCCCCAAGAACGATCGCTCCGCCCTGGAGCGGGTCGTCGGGCACCAGTTGCGCGAGAGTCAACAGCTCGTGATTCAGGTCATGAGCGTGTCCCTCGAAGAGCCCGCGCAGGCACCGCTCGCGTCGGGCGAACTTCCCGCGTGGTGCAATGTCTACCAGGGGCTCTCCGACCCCGAGATCGATGAGCTCGACAGTGCCATCGTCCGGTCGGATTTGAGCCGGGATTTCTCCTAGCCCATGGCCGCCATTCTGCTCGACACCGATATCCTGTCCGAGGTTTTCAAGCAGCGTGACGCGACCGTCAAACAGCACGCAGCCGCGTATCTGCAGCAGCACGGCCAGTTCACCTTTTCCGAATTCAGTCGGTTCGAAGTGCGGCGGGGCTACTTGAGCAAACAGGCCACGAAACAACTGGCACTGTTTGACGTATTCTGCGGCCATTGCCAATTGCTGCCCGCGACCGAGGCCATTTTTGACCGTGCAGCCCAGGTGTGGGCATACGCCCGGCAGCATGGTCATCCCTGCGGCGATGCGGACGTACTCATCGCTGCCACGGCGTTGGAACATGGCCTTGTGTTGGCGACCGGAAACCTCCGCCACTTTGCCTGGGTGCCGGGGCTCATCACCGCGGATTGGCGGCAACCGTAGTCTGTGATCCCGTTGGCAACCGATCCGCAGCGAACCTCCGCCGCGCGATGCGACGGATAATCTCGGCCCGCTCCGGATCAAAGGACTCACTAGGCGGCAGGGTCCGCAGGGAGAACGGGGCCGTGGGCATGCCGTCTACGAGCAGACGCGCATAGGCCGTGTATTTGGGAAGTCCCGCGAGATGCTCCGGCGTCACCTGCCCGGCAAACTTTCCGAGTTGGCGCGCCAATATGTCAGCATCATCGCTGCCCACCTGGAAGGCGACGACGGAACCGACGTTGCCCCACACCGCCTCGGCCGTGGTGTCGGTGAACTGTGCGAGGTACTGGTGAGCAACAGTCAGGCTCAAGCGGAATTTGCGAGCTTCTGACAATACCGAAGCGAAACTGTCCGTCGTGAAGTTCTGAAACTCGTCGACGTACAAGAAAAAGTCACGGCGCTCGCTTTCCGGAATGTCAGCACGGGTCATTGCGGCTTGCTGAATGCTCGTCACCAAGAGCGCGCCGAGCAGTGTGCTGTTGTCTTCCCCCAAGCGGCCTTTGCTCAGATTGACGAGGAGCACCTTTCCGTCGTCCATGATCTGCCGCAGATCAAGCGACGGGCCGGACTGCGTCACGATCGCCCGAATGTTCGTATTCACGATGAAGGGCCGCAGCTTGTTTTGGATGGCAGCGACCGCTTCGGTTCGATAGTTGTCATTCCAACTCGCGAATTCGTGCATCCAGAACGAACGCACCACCTCATCGCGAATGAGAGGCACCGTCCGTTCGCGGAATGCCTTTTCGCCGAGCAGACGCATGACGGACAGCAGGTTCCCGCGCTGCTCGACCATCGCGAAGACGGCGTTGCGGAGTGTGTCTTCCAGCCGCGGTCCCCACGAGTCGTTCAACTTCTTGAAGGCGCTGACAACTCCCGACGTCACCTGATCGATCCGTGCCGGATCGCGGCAGGCGAGCGGATTGAAACTCACAGCACAGTCGCGACTGGCGGCATCAAACAGAATCACGTCATTTGTTCGGTGCTTCGGCACCAGCCCGGCCACTGCATCGGCCAAGTCGCCGTGCGGATCCACGAGGCACACTCCCCGATCTGCGGCGAGGTCGGCCGCCAGCATGTTTTGCAGGAGGGTGCTCTTACCCATGCCGGTCTTGCCGATGACGTACAGGTGTCTCCTTCGGTCGTCGAGCGAGAGACCGACCACTCGCCGGTCGTCGCGGAACGCCACGTGTCCGAGCGGGACCGTCCTTTCTCTTTCCGAGTGGAGTACCGCCGGAGCTTCCAGTTCCGTGAAGTCGCTCGACTTCCAACGTTCGGCGGCGCTGGTGGAGGTCGGTGGATGCCAGAGGGTCGCGAGTTCTTCGTGCGACAGCAGGAAGGACGACTGCCGGTGCTCGTTCGGACGACCGGCCCGAAACGTGGCCAGCCGCGAACGGGTAAAGGCCCCAAACGCCCCGGCCATCCTTCGGAGTCGTTCGATGGCGGCAGATCGTTGGTCGCGCGGGCCGCGCACGAACAGTCGAATGCGCGCCTCGAACAGATGCCCGCCGATCTTGTCGGCGGCGGCCTGCAGATCCTCTTCGCGTTCGTGCAGGCGGCTAGTCGATGTCTCCAGAAGACTGTGATGCGGGAGCGGGGTTCCGGCGGCCAGCAGTCCCAACAGCCAAGCGACGGGCCATTGCCCGCCGCGCAGGATGTGTTGTGCGTAATAGCGGCCGAGCCGGTGATGGCGACGGAAAAACTCGCGGTTGAGCCGCTGCACCGCCTTGAGGGCGGCGTGACACCGCCGATGCGACGCGGGCGTGCAGTGGATCTCCACGCCACAGTCAAACACACAGTCGGGTTTGATGGAACGCAAAAGACTGCTCACTGGATCGGCGAAGGTCCGGTTCAACGCGTCCTCGAATTGAGCATGACGCAGAATGGGAAGCAGTTCCGGCACGAGAGTCAGATCTACCGACAAAGTCTGTGATACCGCGTGCACCGCATCGTCGGGTACATCCGTGAACGAGCACTGCGGGTAATTGGCAATGATCGGGCCGAGCACGATTTCGCGGAGTGCATTCGGACACCGCAGGAGCAGCCCAATGTGCTCCCCCACCGCGCCGTACACCAGCGTGAGCGAGCGGCGGTGCAGTCCCGACTGATGAATCGACGCGAGTGCCTTCTCCATGTAGCGAGGACCGCGTTCATTGTTGGCCGGTGCCGCGATGAGAGTGAGCACGCGGCCAGCGTACAGCCTTCCCCGGACGCTTCGAATACTCAGCCGGAGTGAATTGATGGCTGATCTCTCTTCCGACGCTGGACTCCCCAAAACCGCCCCGTTCGATGTGCGTCGATCTCGCGAGGCGGTGCCGACTCGCTTCAGGTCCGAAGACTCTCTTCCTTGTTCCGTAGGGGCGGAAGAAGGGGCACGGCGTGATACCCGCACCGAGCACTGCGGAGGAACGAAGCAGCGGTTCGGAGCCTATCAAACGATGCCGGTTGGCGCGAGCGGTGGCGTCAGCCGGATTGGTTCACGCACAAACTGCGACGTCGGATGATGATTGACCAGACTCTGCCAGCCGCCATGGTGATCGTTAAGGATGGGCGATGTGACCGCGAGCGGTTCCGCGAGGAAGATGTCCTGCGTCGTCGCATAGCACAGCCGCCGATCCGGATTGCGGGCGCAACTGCGGGCCAACCAGAGAATGTGTTGGGCGCGTTGTGGCCCCTTCGTGAGAATCACCACGCGGAAGACCGGGCGTTGGCCGATGCGGCCGTGCTCCTGCCAACTGCGGAGCACCCAATCCTGGTACGTCTCATAGCCGAGCAGCTTGGTGCGGATGCTCTGTTCGCGCGGGGAATCCAACGGCTCTGTCGCATTGTCGATTTCGAACAGGACGTTGATCGACTTGCCACCGCTCTCGAACTGGAAGTGGCAATCCGGTTGTTGCCGGTATTCCCCTACCGCCAACATCAGCTTCCCATCTCCGTGAAACTTGGCCACGCGAATGCGCGCGGCGTGCGCACTCACGAGGGTATGGATGATGACCTCGGCAGTCGCCAACGTGTGTTGAAATCGCGACGGCGCGATTTCGGAAACCAATGTACGTGCCGGAGCGTTATCTTGGTCGGCATACAGGGCGCGGAAACCGGCGAAGGTCAGCCGGTAGTAGTGCATGAGTCCACCGCCTGCGATGCCCGCCGGCCAGCTCTTCACGAATCCCGCGTCGCCGAGCACCTGCATCCGTTCGCGCACGCGGCGTTCATCGCGGAACGGGTCATCGCCGAGGGTGACGCTGGCCTTCCGGATCTGTGCCGCAGTGAGCGGCGTCATTTCGAGAAGCGCGAGGAGCGCCGTATCGCGCTTGCTGAGGATCACAACTTGGGACATGCTCGGAGTGCTACGCTACCAGTCGTGGCGACACTTCCCACTTGCCCGATGAACCAACCTGGTGGATACATCGACGTTGACCGGCTTCAATCCGAGACCACACTGGAAGAGGCGGCGACCAAATGCGGCATTCCACTCGAGGTGAAAGGCTCCGGACCCGAGGTCCGCATCGATTGCCCCTTCGCGTGCGCTGGCGATCACTGCGGCCGGAAGGAGATCGCAATCAATACCGACAATCCTCAGAAGATTTTCCAGTGTCATGCCTACGAATGCGGCTTCCGTGGGAATCTTCTGACGCTGATGCACGGGTTTCTCACCGGTGGCAAACCCTCGGGCGGCAAACTCAAGGGCGACGAGTTCCAACGCGTCAAACGAGTACTCGCCGGAACGGGCGAGCCAATTGCGGGCCGTCCGGCCTCCCGGCAGTCGCTGGCCACGAGCGAAGCCGCGACTCCCCCACTCCACGTCAACAAGCCGCTGATCGAAGCCTCGGAAGAGCGGGTCCGCGAACTCCACAACATCGACGAGAAACTCGTCCGCGACGTCGCGAAGATGAATCCGGCCGCGGCGACGTACGTCCGCCTTCACCCCTGTCTTTCTTCCGAGTCGATGACCAAATGGCGCTGCGGCTACCTCGCGCATGACGGTGGCGGGGACAAACGCGGTTGGTCACTGCGCGGCAGCATCCTGTATCCCGTGCTCTCGGAGCACGGCAAGGTACTCGCTTGGGTCGGGCGTGACGTTCAATACGAACAGAAGGAACGAGAGTTTCTGCAACTTTCCTCGGTGGAACGATCGGGGAAAGATCCACCGGCGAAACACCGATTCCCCAAAGGCTTCCATCGTGGCGTCGAACTCTTCGGTCAGCACGCGAGCCGCCTGCAGGAATCCGGCTACCGCGAGTTCATCGCGAGCCACGGTCTCATCGTCGTGGAGGGCTTCAATGACGTGATCGGCCTCGACAATCTGGGAGTCCCCGCCCTCGGCATCATGTCGAACCGAATGACCGAAGAGCAGGGGGAGAAGATCGCACGGTTTGCGAGGCAACTCGGCATCAACCGCGTGAATCTGATGTTCGACTGCGAAGCGAGTGGAGTTGCCGGTGCGAAAGAGGCACTCTGGTTCTTCGCCGAACGGCGGTTGGACGTCCGCCTCGTGTGGTCACCGTGGATGCATGCAGGGGTGTTTCAGGACAAACAGCCTGAATCGATGACACGGGCTGATTTGGAAGTGCTAATCCAATAAGTTTCGCCACGGAATGTGTGTTTCGAGGCACACGTCACATTCCGATTCAGGGTCGTGGCGGCTGGATTTGAGCTCCGTAATCTCCTGCATGAAAATACGACTCTCCGTTTTACATTCGCCACATGGGTTCTTCAGCCGGCCCAAACTTTCTTGAACTCTATTCGATGGACACCCGTCAGTCTGTCGAAGGCACTTCCTGCAGCAATGACTTGAAGATCCCCGTAGCCTTCACTGGCACAGAGGCCAATGAATGGCACCATTACGAAATTCTCATGGTCCGCCACTTTCTTGCCCTCGATTTCGGCCGGAAAATCGAGGATCAGAAGACCCGGTACTCTGCTTGCGTGGTCAATCGATAATTTCAATAGCGCATAGTGATAAGAGAGAAGGAAGTAGATCACCATCGTTCCGCCAAGCTGACTGGTCCATCGCTGGCGTCCCACTCGGACAGTGAATCCGTCCTTTTTCAGGTTGAACTGAATGTCCTTCTGGGACCACATCCTGTCTTTGTCGAACTTCAGTAGGGAGACATACTCATTCATGAAATCCGACAATGTGTCACTGGCGGTCTCAAAATCAATGCTTAGTGTTTGCTTGGCTACATCTGTCAGCAGAGTTTCAACCTGAGCCTGGATCTTCATAATCTCGGCAGCGATCTTTTCTCGACGTGACAGGCTTTCCCGAATGCGACGGAGTTGGTCAGTGCGTTCCACGCGCCGACCAATCTCGTTGTCGAGTTCTGCGACTTGTGGAGGTATTATTGCTGCCGTTGCGACCCGTACCGGTTTCAGTAATTCTGTCAGCCGCGCGCTTCGATTCCTGAGGTCTTGTATGTTCTGTTCTCGGCTGCGTTTCTTACCAGTCAACGACTCAAGCAGTTCCGTGTTTTCCTTTCTCTCTCCCTTTAGTTGGTCAAGCTCAAACTCAAGGCGCTTAAGCGGCTCTTTCGTTGCGGCAATCGCTGTCGTTGTGTCCTGACCACAAAGATAACACTCTGCGCCAGCCACCAAGGGTTTCTTGACCTCTTGATCGCATGCCGGACAGTGGGTCACCTTCAGATTCGCGAGAACATCTCCCGCCTTCTGGGCGCGCTCTAAGCGACTGATCTCAGAATCGACTTGCTTCTGAAAAGCTCCAACGTCAGCTAGACGGGAATTCAATCGCTCAAGTTCAACGGCGATTCCCTTCTCCGCCTCTTTCAACGTCGCAAACTCCTCAGTCATCTGGCTGACGGCATCGCGGGCTGGCAAGGACTGTTGCGCCTGTCCAATCGCAGCCGTTATGAATGAAGTTCGATCGGTGTTGAGTTGGTCAATTTCGGCCTTGAGGCGATTCGTTGCGAGTGTGATAGCGGCGGGCGTCACCGCGATTCCCAATTCGTCCTCAGAAATGATCTCGCGTGACACTTCGTTCAGAGTTTCCACGAAGTGGGCACGCCGCGATTCCAAGTCCACGATTTCCTTCTGTTTGCGGACTAGCTCACCGTACTCGTCTGAGAACAGGACTTCCGCGATCCCAAGGAATTGGAGAATGCAAGCATGCTGCTCACTCTCCGGTTGCTTGTCCGCGATGTCATTCCACAACCGCTGACGTCGGTACAAGTGACGGACAAGGCTGCGCCATCCAAGCTCGGGCCACGTTCTTGTCGAATATGGACTGCCTTGCGGATAGTGCAATGTCGGAATGTCCAGGCGTTCTAACAGTAGTTGCCTGAACTCTCCGATGTCATAAGCAGTGTCATTGACGAAGATCTTCGTCTTGAATCCCGGTTCGCGCCATCGTCGCTCTACGACAAACGGCCTATTGTCAATCAGCAGTGAGACGGTCGCGCTGACGTACTTGTCAAAGATATCCTCACCCAGCTTTTCCTCTGGCGTCCCGTCGTCTCCGAGAATGAAGTCAATCGTCTCCAGCCATCTCGTCTTCCCGGTATTAGGTTCGCCGACAATGACGTTGACTCCTTTTTCAAACGTCAACTCTTCATGCGAACCATTCTTGTCGGTTCGGCTCGTCGACTCCAAAAAGATGCTCTTCGTGCTCATCAGATGCGTTCTCCGAGCTTACGGTTGACGACTTCTGTCCCGAACACGTCATAAATAAGATCTTTGAGTTTTGTTCCAGCTATCTTGCCAACCAGTCCTTTCACGCGGGTAATGTGTTCTGCGATGTCCGCGAATGAGGCAGACTCAGAAAAGGTTGTGGCAATCCCTTTGCCGCTGTCTGTCAAGGTAAACTGGAATGTTGACCCGTCTTTCGTGACGCTAAGCAGCCGTCTCGATTCGAGGTATGCGAGAATATGATAGTACCGGTCATCCCACGGCCCGTAGCGAAAGCGAATCATGCTAGACTCGACTGTTCGAAGCGGCGTGCTGCTGTCCTTTCCGAGATGCTTCGCGAGCTTCTCGTAGAATTCAGGATAGCGAACAAGGAAATCGAGTTTTGCTAACTTCGTAAGTCCATCAATACGGCTCAGCCCAGTGGATTTGGTTTTTGTCCCGCATATTGAGACAAGCAATAACAATCTGGCAGCATGTAACTCCAGAATGTCGTCGGCAAGAAGCGGCTCGCCGGCAGGCAAAGACATGAGGTTTGCAAGTGATTTCACGTTCTCGCCCTCACGAAGCGGTGAGTGCAGCGATCCGCGAGGTTGTACATGAAGCCGTAGAGATTCTGGATCGGTGGACGGTCGCCTTCGGGTAGCGAGTTGAATACTTCGTTGACGACACCAAGACACTTTGCGTGAAACAGCACGCCGTCATTTTCCAATAGTCCGCCGTCTAGCTCCGATCGGAGTGAGTGGAGCCGTGCGCTGATTTCGCCTTCAATCATTCGTCGTTTTAACGGCTCTGCATATCTGGGCGTCAGGCCGTCCAGGCGGTATTGCATTCGCATCTCCGCAATAGCTTCAAACTGATCCGGCGCAATGCCCGCGTCCGTCAGCTTGCCCTCTAACGTCTTTCCCGCCGTTATCTGTCCAGGATGTACGGCGTTAGTCACCGCCTGTGCGAACCACTCCAGCAAGTCATTACGAAGAAGCTTTTTCTTACCTGCGTCCACATCCCATTTGGCGAGGCCGCCGTCGAATACTTTCGTCAGCAGTCGCTGATAGAGTTCAGCGACATGATCGGTTGCGAGGTATTGCCCTCGATCCTCGACCAGTTTTGCAAGTCGCAAGAGGTTGTTGGCGCGAATCGAGTCGAGAGAATGAACGCACAGCCAAAAGGTTCGATCCAACCAGAATTCGCATCCGTTCCCGTTCGCCGATTTGGCGTGGCTAAGTTTCTTGGTAACCTCAGCGAGAAGTGTGATGTAGTCATCAGTCGTCTTGGACCGATCCGGTGAGTCGAGTGCTAGTGTTAGCAGTTTCAGTTCTTTCATGACCGGCCGGCATGTCACGATCCGAAACCGAACAGGTTCATCGCATTGGTCGAATTGCAGCGACTTTTCGAGGATACATTTCTTCGGTTTCCCATCAGCGCCTTTTTCGCCTGTGACGAGCGTTGCAATTGACCAAAGCTGTTCCAACTCATTGCTTTTCACCTGCACGAATTCAACTTCTTCCGTTCCGCTCGCGATCCAAATGAGAGTGACGTCGTCTTGGCTCTCACACCAAACTTGGCTCAGCGTGGCGTCCTCAAGCATGTCGAGGCAGTGGCTGGCTGCGACATGATCTTGGACGGCGAAGCCGTGCCGTGCGTCAGTGCCGCCGGTCTCTAATGGTTTCAGCCGATGTATCGAGCGCGACGCGGTACTCAAGGCCCAATCTCCAGCGGTTGCGATAAACTGGACACGGTATCCATTACATGAGTGTGAACCTCTAGGATCTGTGACATGCTGGATAGCTGGAATCGTAGCAGAAAGTAAGTAGTCAATGTCACGTGAGAGGTATGATCCGGGGTTCGCTCCACTCACAAGTCAGCACGGGACGTGAGTGGAGAGTCGAACGCACTCGTCCACGGCAAGTAGCCGTGGTGTCGTTCCGCTCCGCGGTCGCGCAGGCCGTGGGGCCTGTGTGGTGCGGGCAAGGCGTCGCGGGCTGACGATAGTCCGCCGCGACAGGCGGGGTTTTGCGCGCGCCAGTCACGAGGGACGAGTGCCAGCCCGTCAGAAGCCCGCCTGTCGCGGCGGTAGCCGGCGACGCTCTGCCCCTGAAGCGTGGCGGGCTTTTTGGCTGTCCCCAGCCGTGTGGAGGGTCAATCTCCGATCGCCTTCCGCTCCCCTTTCGGTCGCCTGCTCCGGCGATCGGTCGGCGGGCGCGCGGCGGACCTTTTCTACCTACCGCCGACCTCTGCCTGCTATCGCTGCGTTGCCTGTTCCTGAGTTGTTCGATCGACACGGACCGCTCCGCCGGTCCGTTCGGTCTGTCAAGTTTTCTTGTCCAAGCAGGCGGGCCGTAGCCCGCTCGTCTTTGCTTCAACAGAGAATGCTTTGATAGACGCTTTGTCAGGCTGATCCGAGAACCCGAAGGTTGGCGTCTGGAAGCCATCAACCAGACTCGGCATTCCGAAAAAGGTCCGGCGATCACCAATAGTGGGTCCGGCAACCGCCAAGCCATTTCGGGAAAAAAGGTCCGGCGATCACCAATACTCTCCGTCATCATTCGGCGAAGGGTTGATGCTGTTCCAAGTGCCAGACACCGAAGCTCGGGAATTGAAAATGTTCTCGTTCGATCTTGCCGGTGGCCGCGTCACGGGCGGCGTCGCGAAAGCGGTCCGGTTCAACCGTCCGGTAGAACTCCCGGAACGTCGGCTCGTAACTCGCGAATTGGGTTCGACCCTCTGCTGTGGCGAGATGCGCTTGCAGGGCGGCGGAGCGATCCGTCTGGTACTGCCGCCGCAACTCGGCTTCGGTCGCCGCCTGGGTGTGGCGCTCAGCTTCCCATTCCCGACGCTTGCGTTCCTTCTCGTGGGTGTAGATCCAGTCTGGCGGCATACGCTCATTCTGAATGGCGTCCATCAGGAATGCGGCTGGTGAGTTCTTGAATCCGGGGAAGCCACACGGCTGTTCGTGCATCGCGGCGTCGGTCACACGAATCCAACGCTGAATCAATCCCCGACTGTGCTGTTTGAACAGCCGCCGAATCCCCGGTTCATCCACGCCGATCGCGCGGAGTGGCTGGTACAGCGGATCGTCCGCAATCGCGCGCTGTTGCGCCGTGGTGCGTTCGGCCAGCGGCCGACGGAAGTACGGCCCCTCGAAGAACTGCACAACGTAGAGACCCTTTCCCCGCTTGAGGAACAGGTGTTTGGGATCGGTCTGTCCCCTGCCGAGTTCGACGATGCCATGGTGGAGCAGTTCACGAATGCAGGCGGTGAGGTCATACTTCCGTTTCTTGAGCGGCCGTTCGGCGGAAAACCCCAGCCCGTTGATCGTGAGATCATCCACGTTCAGGAAGACCCGCTTGGATCGCCAGAACCGGTCCTTCAGTTTCAGAAACAACCGGCGGGCGGCGGGAGTGAGGTCTCGGTAAACATCGAGGTCGAATAGCAACGTGCCGCCGGTCGCCTGACACATTTGGAAGAACATCGGCGACCACTCGATCCGCCACGCCCGCTCCGTATCGACGGCCGCTCCCCTGCCGCGAGTCGGCAGGTACGACGAGAAGAAATGGAGCGTCACCCGTTCGTGCTGCTGGGTGACCGGGTTGTAGAACGCAGTGTTCTGATAGGCGAGAACCGCCAGCCGTTCCAATGACGCACGCAGTTGCTCGTACTGGAATCCGCCGATCGCCATGCCGAGTTGCTGAATGATCCAATAGGGGGTGGCCATCAGAGTCGGTTCCGGCTGCTTGTGGTTGAGGCTCATTCCGAGCAGTCCCCACAACACGTATTCGTCGATGCTCTGCAAGCCGAGCGGAGCGTAGACACTCACCCGTGCCTGCCGGGTTTCCGTACCCACCTTGAACGAATACGCCGTGTCGAACGTCGCTACGTCGCGCGGTCCCCCCTTGAGCGGCCAGAGAGCCGTCTCCAGCAGCGACAATTGGGCAATCCCCTCTCGCGTGATCCCTGGCAAACGGTATCGCTGGGTGGAGATCTGGTCGTGGCCGGTTTCGGAGACAGGTGAGATCAAGAAGAGTCTTAGAAAATTCTCCGGAACAGCCAATGCGGCTTCGCGGGCGACTCCACGGGAGCGTCACTCCCCTGCTTCGGTTTTTGAGAGGCCGTGCCGGCATCGACGACCTCGGTTTTGTTGCGTGCGGATCCGTCAGGAAGGGAGAGTTGCCGTTGGAGTGAACCGATCAGAATGTTCCCTTCGCGGAGTCGCTCGCTGAGTCCTCTCAGCAATTCATTCTGGGTCGCGATCTGGCTGTTCTTGATGTCGAGTTCCTTGCGGAGCATGTCGATGATGTCAGCGGACTGGTCACTGCCGCCGAGGGCGGACGCTTTCGATCCCATCGTCTTCGCTGCACCTGCGGGTACCTCTCGGTGCAGAAGTTCTTCGGAGATTTTCCAGGCGAAGTTTTCACCCTTCACACGGAGCGATTTCGCGGTCGCGACATCCGGCTCGATGTGGTGACGGTCGGCATGCCGATTGTCCTCCAGAATCGGGTAGAGAATTCGGCGGATGGAAGAGGGGGATTTCCCAGTAAGTTTGGCCGCCTCTTTGACCGTCAGAAACGTGGTCATGGAGTGAGTGGGGAAGTGATGGCCCGACAGTACCCCCGCTGGCAGGGAATTGGGAAGGGGATTTGGCACGATACCGGAGACGATGCCGCGGTGCGGTATCGGAGATGTCTCGATGGGGTGCCGATAGGGGATTGTGGCGCTTCCAAAGCCCTTTCCGCACGTATTACGGGACACGATTCCGGAACGGTTTCGGACGTGGAATCCACCCTGCCAGGGAAACCCTTTCGGCACCTCTCCGACGGCACGTTTCGGAAGGGTTTCAAAGGGGTTTCCAAAGCCATTCCACGGCATGGTTGCGGAAGCCATCCGGCAACGTGTCATGAGTGCGGAGAGGGGAGTAGGGGAGCGGCTTCCACCGGTACCAAAACGAACTCGCGAGATACCATTCCGCAGCCGTACCAAAACGTTTCGTGAAATGGTTTCACGTTGTCGCGGATTGGGTAGGGGATTCGAAGGCGGTTTTGAGAATCGCTTGCTGTCCACGATGAAATGAATTGTGAAGATCATCTGGGAGATCTCGAAGCGTCAGAATGACAAGGGCTTTTTGAACATTAGGAATGCATTGGAAAATGCGAGTTCGACCTACGAATCGAAGGCTAAGTTCAAGTTGCATGCCACACATTTTTTGCTCCTTCAAAGTAACAGAATCTGAACGACCGGAGTGTGTGGCTTGAAAACGGCGGTGGCGAGTGTGATTGTATAAAGAAGTTTTGGAAGCTTGGTGGTAATGGCGATTCGTGTCATGAAGTCAATTCTGAGATCCATTCGCTCGAAACTCTTCCGGATCGACGGGAGGGAAGTCTGCTTTGAGCGGCGTGGATTCCACTCGACGAACGAATTGTCGCGAGCCCATCTTGAACGGGTCGGAAAATGCTTTCTCGAAGGGTATCACAGCGCAATGGACATCGATTCCATCGACGTCCTCGGTGATGTGCTCAGTCGGTTGGATCGTCAATATCACGGTTTCGCGTTTGAGGGAGCCGCGATGGCATTGGCTCTATTGGACCATGTGTTTCCAACTTGGCGAAGCCGTTGGCAACAGTTCTTGGTGGGTCCAGGAGCGAATCATTGTTACATGCTGCATGTTGGTTACGGATGGGCGATTGCCCGTTTGCCTTGGCTTCGACGACGCCCCATGCAAAGCTCTTCGCGATTTGATCCCGTATTGCGCTGGCTTGTTCTTGATGGATTTGGATTTCACGAAGGCTACTTCCATTGGCTGCGGTTTGTGACCGCAGGTGAAATTCCAGCAAACCTATCGGGATACGGCCTTCGTGCTTTCGATCAAGGGCTGGGTCGAAGTCTTTGGTTCGTGGTTGGGGCCGACGTCGGACGCATCAGTGGGGCAATCAGCGCATTTCGGTCGGAACGTCGCGCCGACCTATGGAGCGGCATCGGTCTTGCCTGCGCCTATGCGGGTGGTGCCGACTACTCAGCTATCACCGCCTTACGCCAATCTAGTGAATGCTACGCGTCGTGTTTGGCGCAGGGTGCAGCTTTTGCGGCTAAGGCTCGCGAGCGCGCGGGCAACCCTGCGGACCACACGACAATGGTGTGCGAAGCGTTGTGCGGGATGCCTGCTGCTTCAGCAGCGATGGTGACGGACGAGTGCCTTAGGAACCTGCGAGATAGCGACATTGAACCCGCTTTCGAGTGCTGGAGGCAGGGGATCCAAATTCGGATGGCGGAGGAAACCATCGCAATCGGCAGAAAATGAGATCTTTCACTCCATCAAGTAACACCCTGACGTAACGCGCATGACTTTCGTTTTCCTGCTGATCCTCCAAACCATGAACAGTTTCATCAAAACTCACGCAAAGCGCATTGTTGCCATTGCGCTGATTCTATTCCTGTACACTATGGCGAGGTTGCCGAGCATTTCGGACAACGACCTCCGAGAACTCGCCGATCGGTTTCAGTTCTCCAGCCAAACACTCCCAGAGGTGGTTGGCCCTGAGAAACGCCGCGTGCGACCACTCCACTCCAGCCTTCAACAGATCTCTGCGTGGATGTCGTCCGTGGGTGCTGCCGTTGCCCTGAACGACTTGGACGGAGATCAGTATCACAACGACGTCTGCTACGTCGACACGCGTACCGATCAAGTTATCATTGCCCCCGCGCCTGGTACGGGGGACCGGTATTTTCCATTCACGCTCGATCCCGGGCCGCAGTTTTTCGACCGAAAGACAATGGCTCCGATGGGTAGTGTCCCGGGCGACTTGAACGAGGATGGCCTGACGGATGTTTTGGTCTACTACTGGGGTCGTACCCCAATCGCGTTCCTTCGGCGCGAACAGCCTACAAGTGATGCGGACTCGTTGCGTCCCGACAGCTACGTGGCAAGTGAGATCGTGCCCGGCGGGGAGCGGTGGTATACGAATGCTGCGACTTGTGCCGACGTGGATGGCGACGGACATATAGACGTGATCGTGGGCAATTATGTTCAAGATGGATCTCGGACTTTAGACGTTACGGCTGGCGGTACCGAAGAAATGGGGCATTCGATGTCGCGGGCCTTCAATGGCGGTCGAAACCGGCTGTTATTATGGCAGGGCGGGACCAGTGGGGATCAGCCGACGGTCAAGTTCGGCGATGTCCCAGGCATTTTTGACATTGATGGGCCAGACGTTGCTACGGGCTGGACACTGGCTGTCGGCGCTGCTGATCTTGATGGCGACATGTTACCTGAACTCTATTTCAGTAACGACTTCGGTCCCGACAGACTGCTCCACAATCGCACTAAACAAACAGGCGTGCCACGATTTGCACTGCTGACAGGACGACGTTCATTCACAACACCTTCATCAAAGGTCGTGGGATGCGACTCATTCAAAGGAATGGGTGTTGACTTTGGAGACCTGAACGGTGACGGGATTCCGGATATCTATGTTAGCAACATTGCGTCACCACTTGCCTTGGAGGAAAGCCACTTCGCCTACTTGAGTACCGGGGATTTGAATGCGATGAAAAATGGGAGAGCACCCTATGTCGATGCGAGTGAACAACTAGGGCTATCGCGCAGCGGTTGGGGTTGGGAAGCTCGACTGGCTGATTTCGACAACGATGGTGTGCTTGAGGCGCTTCAAGCGACGGGCTTTGTGCAAGGTGACCACAACCGTTGGCCCGAGTTGCATGAGGTTGCAATGGGAAATGACCAATTATTGAGTGGGGCTTCTCACTGGCATTATTTCAGACCTGGCGATGACTTGAGTGGTCACGACCACAACCCATTCTTCGTACGTGCGTCTAGCGGTCGCTTCTATGACGTGGCACCGCTCATTGGCATGGGCGATCCGCAAATCTCACGAGGCATTGCGACGGCCGACGTGGACGGTGACGGCAATCTGGATTTTGCCGTCGCAAACCAGTGGCAGCCGTCTCGTTTCTTCCACAATGAACGCCCCCATGCGGGCTCATACCTGGGCCTGAAGTTGTTGGTAGTCACTGGCCAAGAATCGCTGGCAGCCACGGCAGTTCTGAGTTGGGATCCAAAACCGTCGAAACCGCCGATATCGGCACGACCCGCGATCGGTGCTACGGCAACGGTGTACTTGCCAGACCGGAAGCTCGTCGGCCAAGTTGATGGCGGAAACGGACATTCGGGCAAGCGTAGTCCAGATTTACAGTTTGGTCTGAATGATTTTCCTCAGGACAAAGAGGTGCAAGTGGATTTGCGGTGGCGTGATCCGCAAGGCCGGGTGTGTACCGAAACACAGTATTTGATGCCTGGTTGGCACACGCTGGTTTTGATGAATCATCCTAAACCGCCTGAGACGAAAGGAGATTGACTGTGCCACAAAGGGCTGACAACGCGAGCTTCGGCTTGGAAATAGCCGTGGGTGACAAGTGGTACGATGGCAACCGCATGGGCGGTCTACGCCGATTCGCCATCGCAATCACGGTATTGAATGTTCTGGGCCACACGTGGTTCGGTTTCGAGCAGTCATGGGCACATCCATTTGTCGGGCTGACGAGTGCGTACGGAATGGAGTTGCTGGTCGAACTGGTGGATTGCCTGACCGTGCGTCGCCGCCCTCGCTTCCTCGGCGGACTACAGCGATTCGTGGACTTTTTCCTGCCCGCTCACATTTCCGGCTTGGCCTGTTCCATGCTCCTGTATTCCAACGAGCGTCTCCTACCAATCGCCTTCGCTGCCGCCGTAGCGATTGGTTCAAAGCATATCCTGCGCGTCAACATTGGGAACGGCATCCGACACTTTTACAATCCTTCGAATTTCGGCATCACAATGACATTGCTGCTGTTTCCCTGGGTTGGCATTGCGCAGCCCTACCAATTCACGGAAAACTTGGATGGCATCGGCGACTGGATTCTTCCAGGGGTAATCATCGTTTCGGGAACGCTTCTGAACACATGTTACACCAAGCGGTTGCCGCTGATCGCGGCCTGGCTGACGGGGTTCGTGTTGCAGGCCGTTACGCGCCATTTGATTCTGGGGACTGTGTTGTTTGCGGCCTTGATGCCAATGAGCGGCGTCACCTTTATCCTGTATTCGTTCTACATGGTTACCGATCCGCCAACGACCCCGAGCAGCGTAAAGGGACAGATCGCTTTCGGAGCGGCGGTCGCTGCCACCTACGGACTACTGATGGTGACACACGTTGTCTTCGGCCTATTCTTCGCGTTGTCGATCGTGAGTTCGTTGCGTGGCATCTACCTGTTTGCGCGATCTTTTGCATTTTCTGGACAGTCGCAGGTGCGTTCGGCAACGGATACCGAGCCGCTGCCCATACTCGACGAGTCTCGGTATCCTGTTTTGCAACCCGTGGAGTGAGTTTGGGGGCATTTGGCCTGTGAACTGCGTGAGCAAAAAGAATGGTTGCCATGACCGACTTTGTTTACTGCCCCAGCGTCACGTTCGAGGACACGAACCTTGTCGGCAACGTCTATTTCGCAAACTTCGTCCGTTGGGAGAACGAGTGTCGAAATGATTGGCTGAAGGCGACGGCATTCGACCTGTACGACGAATTGTTTCGAGGCACCAAACGATTGGTGGTCTCGGAACTGGCACTGAAGTTTCACGACCCCACTGGAGCTAGGTTGGGCAATGCCATTGAAGTCGACATGACCGTCGCTTCGTTGGAGAACGGATCATGTCACGCGACCTTTGAGATGCGGCGTCGCGCGGAGCCCGGATCAACTGCGGTCGCGTCGATTCTGGCTACCGGTCATCAGCGTTTCGCAGTGATCGACTGCGATGCTGAGGTCGTCGCGCATACCGCTGGTGCGGATTCCAAAGAACCCTGCGGTCCGGCGTATCTCTTCGAGTTTCCCATTCCGCTCGACGCTTGCCGCAGGGACTCTCGCATCAGCGCCCTAGACCTGATTCGTTGGCAGGGAAAGTGCCGCGAGCGATTTCTTGCAGATCACTCCGCTAGTATGCTGCAATCTGTTGCAATTGGTTCCTTGGCTCTTCACACAAGTCAAGTAAGCCTCGCGCTCCTCGACGATGTACGGATAGTGCCGTCCGACAGTATCCGCCTAGAAATGCGAATGACGGAGCTCAAGTCTCGCTTAACCGTCCAGTTCGACTACTACTTGATCAACGGCGACGGTGAGAGATCCGCAGTGAAGCGGATCGCCACGGGAATGCAAGTCCTCTGCTGCAAACGGCTGAACAACGAACGAATCCTTCGTGCGTGCGTATTTCCTCCGGACATGCTTCATGCGCTTCGTCGGTTCACCGAATCCGACCGATTGATTTCGTGTATTGACGTTTTGTTTGCCCATCAAGCAGGCGGCGCTGCGTCAGGTTCCGCACCAGTCCAGCGAGTTGTCAATCATGTTAGGGGATGAACCATGTCGCAAACGCTACTGCATCAAGATCGCGTTTTCCGTGATGATACCCTTGCGGTGTACCAGCGAGGCGTCGAGTTAGCGATTGCTACGATGCGACAGCGTTTAAGCGATCCGCTCACGCAGGACGATTTGGCAGACACGACGTTCATGAGTCGATACCACTTCAACCGCGTCTTCACAAAAATCACCGGCGTATCCCCCGGCCGCTTTCTGGCCGCGATTCGCATGCAAGAGGCCAAACGGCTCCTGTTGCAAACCGAACGCAGCGTGACTGACATCTCTCTGGATGTTGGATACAAAAGTTTGGGTACGTTCAGCCGCATCTTTTCCGACGCAATCGGTTTCTCACCAGTCCGTTTTCGTCAACTCGCTCGGCCGCTCCGGATGTTGCCGTTTGAAAGCGTCATCGCGTTCCTACGGCCTCAACGAGAATTCGCATGTAATGCACCGCTTACTGGTGACTTGCTATGCGGAAACGTGCTCAAATTGTCCTTCGTCGCTTTGTTCTCAACCGCAATACCTCGATCGCATCCGATCGAATGTGTCGTTCTTCAGGCGACGACCCATTTCGCATTTGACCGAATCCCTTGTGCCGGCAGTCATATTTACGTCGCAGGAATGTTGCCTGAAGCCACATTTGAGGATGCGGTTCTTGCCACACCCGGCCGTATCGTCATTGGTACGGCGTCTTTAGCCAAGTACGCCTCACGACCAATATGTGTCGCAATCAGTTTGCGAACCAGAAGTGTGATCGAGCCGCCAATTCTTTTCGCGTTCCCACTAGCCCTCGCCCAATTGTTGATTTGCAGCGAAGTGGGCAATTTTGGAGAAGCGGACCTGACCTTGGAATCACTACCCTTTCGGGAACGCGAGTCTTACATTTTTCGCCATCCAGCCAGGAGAATTCGATGAACAAGAATCCGACACGACGGACAGCTGCTTTTTGCTTCTCGCAATTGGGTCTCCGCAGGATTGGGGTGTCTTGCGCTGCGTATTTGATATCACTCTCCGCAGTCTTGTTTGTTTGCGCAACCGCCGTCGCACAAGGGAGATTACTTTCGGACGAGGGAGTTATCGAGAATCTCGATGGTGCGAGTCGCATCTCCGTGTGGGTGCTTCAGCCAGGTAGATATGCAATTGATGGCAAACACATACTAGTTTCAGTTGAGCTTGCGAAAGAGATCACAAAAACAGGCATCGAAGCCACAGTTAAGCCGTTCATTGCTGAGGGAAAGGTGGCCACCGAGGAATTCGCACCTCGCGCTGTCACAAAGGTGTCGAACCCATACGACGAGATTAAAAGTACGCTTCCGCCTAACCCCAACGAGGGGAAGGTGTGGCATGTATTTCGACTTGAGCTACCACCACATTTACTTCTCAGCCCATTTCAGGTGATAGTAACTGTCCCACAAGCGGGCATTAAGTTTGCGCGTATATTGCTTGGGCAGCCTTCAACGTTAAGATCCAATATCATTGGCGCCTTTTCTCCGGCAGCACCGCGTAAGGACAATGCGGTCGTCATCAAGGCAGGAGAGGACTATCTTGGAACAACATTCGCCAGGCAACGGATCCGACTTCCTGCGGGAGCGTTTGGTGCAGGATCGGAAGCATTTGATGAAATCGTTGAGTTCGGCGAACTCCGGCTCGATCCAAAACGGCTATCTAACGCTGACACTATCATGATCCGAATGCGGGATATTTCAGCAGGAGAGACGACGCCACTGCGGCTTGTTGCGTTTGCAAACAAGTCAACGAAGCCAATTACAATTCGAACACCAAAAGGAAATATTGAACTGGAGATTACTTCGACGCTTTCGCCAAACGCAGTTTCGTCAGGTTTCATAACTCTCAATGAGGATGGCTCGTATGAAAGCTCCACATGCCTTTACCCCGTCCTCAGTTTGCAGCCAGTCGCTGCGGGGATACCCCAAGGAGAGCCGATGGTGATTGATACGGCACTTACTCAGGTTCCGAGTTTTCCCTTTTATCTTGCAAGCGACGGAGGACGGTGGGCTCCTAAGAAACCGGCTGGGCGCTTGGAAACCTTGAAGAGTTCAAACTTTTTCAACGACAATGGAACAGCTAGCAAGTTTAATCACTCCAATGGAAAGGGCACCGTTATAGGAAAGTGCGCGAAAGAAGGAGTGACTGAATAGGACATCTGCTTAAAGTCGGTGTTAGCCGCAGCTTATTATTATAATCTATTTGTGTCGATCATCATCGGATTACGCAAGAACGCTCCATACACTTGCTACTCATCTACGAGATTTCATTGAATACGCCAAAGTCGAAAATCGCATTTAAGTATTAAGTGGCATTGTCCTTTTCAAGGCTACGTTGGCCTCTAATTCGATTCAATCGATTGTGCATACTATCACGAAGTCAGTGGGTATCCTTGAAAGGGGGAAGCATCGTGAGTTGGTGTGCACCGTAATCTGCCCCAGCGCCAGCATCCGGTGCTACTCAACCAACGCGTGGCGTGATGTAGGCTACCAAACTCGCAATGCTGGTAAGATTCTTGTAATCGGTTTCGGGAATATTGACGTTCGTCTCCTTGCGGATCTCAATCACAAGATCGAGAAAGTCCATGCTGTCCAGTTGCATCTGTTCATGCATTGGAATGTTGTCGTCAAGTGAATCTGGCACGCCGTCGCTCCCTGCGACTCTTTGAAGCAGGCCGACCAACAAATCTCGCACTTCAATCTCTTGCATTCTGAATTCACCTTCGTCGTTACTCATGACTCTTCGTAACACCTCACGCAAATGGCCGCACAGATCTTGCTCGCTCTAACCGCAGTAGCCACCCAATTCCACCGGGACTTTTTTCACAATCAACGCAGAGTTAATTCCGAGCATCCCAAAAGAATTGTTGAGAATATACTCCACTTGGTCCGCTGTGCGACTATGGTTGGCCACAATTTGCGGTAGAGCACAACTTGGGTCAGGCTGATCCAAATTGATCGTCGCGTGGATCATATGATCCCAGAATGATGGCAGATTGCCGAGAAGTTCCAATGTCCCTGCCGCTCCCATCGCGTGACCGATAAGGCTTTTGGTATTGTTGATGGAAAGCGAACTGCGATCCCCGAAGACGCTTCGTAGTGCCTCGCATTCTGCGGCATCGCCGCGCTCAGTACCGGTCGCATGGGAACTGACGATGTCAATTGCATCTGGACTGATTCCAGCACGAGACAATGCCAGATGCATGCATTCCGCCTGTCGCGCGGCCAATGGGTCAACGAGATCGGCTGCATCCGAGTTGATCGCATAGCCCACGATCTCGGCGTAGATGCGAGCTTTGCGCTCAAGAGCATCACCTAATCGTTCCACCACGCAGAGTCCGCCACCCTCGGCTACGACGATCCCAGTCCGACCGACATCGAACGGTCGTGATGCTTTGGCCGGATCTTCATGCATGGCCAAGGCTCGCTGACTCCGAAAGCTGGCGAAAATACCAAAGGAGCGGATGCTCTCGGAAACTCCACCGGCGACCGCGATGTCAACTTCCCCCAGCCGGAGCATTTGAGCCGCATGAATCAGTCCGACGTTGCCCGCAGCACAGGCCGCGCCTAGCGTCAAATGAGGACCGGTGATCCCCATGTTAATCGTCACTTCGCCAGCGGGATTATTGGCGATGCTCCGTGGATTGTGATAGTTGGACCATACGCTCGTATCGTTTCCGAAGCGAGCTAGTTCGTGGATCTCATTTTCAGTCTCGACATTGCCGTGCTCGGTGATTCCAAGGTACACCCCGACACGATCCCGCCGAACGGCTGTCCAGTCGAGCCCAGCATCACGCACGGATTCATTCGCGCAATAGATCGCTATCGAGCCAGCCCGCGTACCCTTACGACGCGCTGACGGCCGTTGGTATTTGTTCTCGTCAAAGTTGCAAACACCAGCCGGAACCTGTCCAAGATACCGCGTAGTGAACGCGACGACTCCAGAGCGGCCTTCCAACAATGCTTCTCGGTAGCTTTTCAGGTCGTTTCCATTGGGGGCTGTCAGCCCAATGCCGGTGATGACGATGCGCGAGTCGCGGTTGTACATTCAAGAATCCATTTCCAGCAGTTCGGGAACTCCCCAATAGTGCTATTGTAAACGACAACATTCCACAAGTGGGTCTCAAAGGAATGAGACAACCCTACAGGGTTAGCTTCGGAACGACACCGCTTTCGGATGGTGGTGGGATACAGTAGTTTCGCTACAGTGATCAAGTGTCCCGCCTGCGAAAAGAAACTGATCGAATGGGATGGCACGGTGTTCCACACCCCTGTGTCGTCGCGCCAAACTCTTGCGCGGTAGAGGATCCTCACGCAGAAACTGCGGACGTCTCGGATCACACCTTGCCATCAACAATTGATTGACGGTCGGATAGGATTCACCGCCCAGCGCGAGTTAAGTGAGGGTGTCCTGAAATTCAGAGTGCGTCCATGATCCACTTGACTCGCCCGTTTTGATGGCCTCGTCGGTGGTTGTGTCGGACGAGCAGTTGGTAGATGAAAACGGCGGCCAAGAGTTGTGTGCGGTTGTTGTCGAGGCCGCGATGCCAGACCCGATGATCCAGTTCGAACAGGTTCTTGAACCAATCATGGAACGGTTCCACCGTTTGACCGCGTTGTGCGTACAGGCGTCGTCCCGCTCGGCTGTTCAGAAACCGGCGGCGTTCGAGACGGCGGCGATGGTGTTCGTCTCGCGGCGTGGGATGCACCGCGCCGGATGCCGGACGGCTGTTGCGGGGGTTCTCGGGACACAGGAAGCGGCGTCCCGTGCGGCGGTTGTGGGAACCATACTCGATCCGTTCTCCGGCCTCGTTGCTGTCGTAGCCGCTGTCGACCAGAACGGATCGTGTCGCCGCCGGCAGGGCGGACAGTTTGTCGATCACGGTGGAGGTCTCTTTCGCGCTGGCCGTGTCGGCCGAAGCCAGCAGAGGGAAGACCACCCGCTTGGGGGTGGCCGAGACCACGACCTCGACGCTGTAGCCCTGCACCCAGCCATCATGTTGCGAGCAGCCCCAGCGGCTGTCCCGATCCACACCACGCAGGCCCTTCGGAATGCGGTGGGCCTGTCGGTCCCGTTTGTGCCACAGTGGCCCCCGGGCGGCAATCAGGCTCTTGTCGATGGCGACAATCTTGGGGTCGGCCACCCCTTCCGTCACAGCGCGTTCGCCCTGCACGCGGATCGCCGATTGAAACAACCGATGCGCCCGCCGGTAGCGACGAAAGAACGTGCTGCGCGAAGGAAACGAAGCGTCCTTCACAACCGCCGCGATCTGCCGACGATGGTCGGGATCCGCGAGGAAGCGGAACTGCGACGACTTGCTCTTTTTGCGTTTGAGCACCGCGACCATAATCAACACACCCATCAACCAGTCGGGAATCTCGGGCTTGGCTCCCGGACCTGTCCTGGGGCATCGACGCTCGGCCTCCCGCAACAGCGGCAGAGCCATCCGCACCAACGCCGACAAATCCGTGCCCGTGGCGGCACGCTTACCCATCCTTGGGGCCTCTCGTTGCGTTGCGTTTCTTCTTGGCAGAACAAACGTAAACGCACAGAGGCCCCTTGGTTTAGATCAATTCAATTTCAGGACACCCTCAGTTAAGTAAGTACCGTGGATGCCGAGACGGGAACTTCGCAAACAGTCCCTGTAAGACGTACCGTGTTTGGTCTCGAAGGTGGCGCAATCGTTCCCATCATTCTTGTGGCTTGTTCATCATCTTCCCGTCATGCCAACTGAATCCATCGAAGCGATCAGGTGAACCGTCCCAGACGACTGTCATCAGTTTCCCACAATAACCGGGCAGCCCGTGACATAGATGTCGTAGACAACGATGTATGCAGTGCATGCGGTCAGTGCTGCACCATTCCTCATCGTAGCTCTGCCCGTGAAGCCAGCTCGCTAACTACTTGATCTCGCCGATGCTCCGCTCAAGTTATGCTTTGCAGACACCGAGGATCTCGAACGAGAGCGGGCGCGTCTCGATGAACAATGGCGATAGTAGCTGGTAAGGGGCACTCATCAGACCGACCGTACTGCACGACAGTTCCATGCTGTCGAACCGGAGATCGGGCTCGTGGGTCGTACGCGCGAGAAGAACTGGGGATACCGCAAGTACCACTGTTGAGATCGTGTATTCTCTTCAATCACCGATCCTGCTGAAGGTCATTCTCCACAGTTCCAACTGGCCTGTCTCAAAGGCGAATATTGATAGCTGCAAGTACTTTTGATAACGCGAGACAACCTCATCTCCAACGAGCGAGCGAGCTTCATCTGCTCGGTTTCGAAGCCTTCTGAGCCACTCCGTACAAGTTTGAGCGTATCCCAGCCGGTCATTCGAGGCAGATTCAAGCTCAAATCGAGTGTTGGCCGCACGAACAACCTCGTCAAACTGTGGCGGATCCGTCTCCCGAAAAATCTCATTGGCCAGGAAGCGAGTCGCTCGCGAACTGTGCGACTTCTCTCGAGTCGCTCGACTGCCATAGGCAAACGTCTGCAACGAGAGCCTTCCGCCTGGAGCCAGATATTGGTGACACCAACTAAAGAAGGCGCGATACTTCGCCAGTCTGCTCTCGTCGGAATCAGTGAATCGGGCGAAGTGCTCAAACGCACCGATCGAAATCATCGCGTCGTAACATTGACTCGGGACGTGGTCAGCCCAGCTCTCGACCCTCACTTCGACATGCGATAGGTTCATCTCGGCAATCCACAACGCCTGATTTTGACTGAGAGTCAAACCGACCGCATGTGAAACGCCAGATTCGGTCGTTAGCCTCTTCATCACACCTCCCCAGCCACAGCCGATATCGAGAACGCGAGTGCGGGCCTGTGCCTTGGCTGCAAATATGTGATGGTCAATCTTGCGAATCTGAGCATCCCGCAGTGAATCGCCCTCTTTCCAGAGCGCGCCGGAATAGGTCATCGTCGAGTCCAGCCAGAGGGCGTAGAAGTCATTGCTGATATCGTAGTGGTGCTCGATCGCTTCACGCGATGCACCGGCCATCGAATCGCTCATCATGATCACCTGCGGGTACTGGATTTTGGGCGCGTTAATTGAGCTTTCCAAGGTGACTTGCCAAGGCCTCGATTGACCGATACTTGAACGGCAGACTGGGTGACAACTCCCTGCCAAGCAATGTCTCCATGCTTAGCGTCAAATTCACAGCTGCCATGGAGTCAAGCCCATAGCGATCAAACGGTTCGGTCGGAGAAATCTCTCCAGGGGCCAACTCCAGTTCCTTGGCCAATTCCTCAACCAACCGCTGCCGGATCTCTTCAACACTCCGCTTGATCATGCTTATCCCCCGAGTTTTGGTAAATGGAAGTGTCATCGCCTCGGACAATCTTGCTCTCGATCAACTCTCGCGATGGATATCGAACATCCCACACAATTCCAAGACGCTCAAGGAAACGAATCAGAAGGCCTCCTGGGTCGAATTGCCACCATCTCATCGACATGATGGCGGATGCTGGAAAGGCATGATGATTGTTGTGCCAGGATTGTCCCAATGTTGGGATTGCAAGCAGAAAACTGTTCGTACTCTTGTCTCGAGTCTTGAAGGGGCGAGTTCCAAACGCATGGGTCACGGAATTGATGCACCAATAGAAGACATGATTCATCACGAAGACCCGGACAAATCCTCCCCATAGGACTCCGAGCACCGCGTTTTCCCAGGATAAGGTGACGACTCCAGCGATCAGTCCCGGCAGCAGGAATCCGGCCGCCAGCCAGTAAAAGTAGACGCGATGCACGCTGAACACCAGCGGGTCACCGTAGAGGTCAGGAGCGTATCGTTCCCACCCAAGTTTGCGAGTCGAGTCTCTCACAAAGAGCCAACCCAGATGAGCATGAAACAAACCTCTCAGCAGCTTGGGATTGTCATGCGTGGCAAAGCTGTGAGGTGAATGTGGATCTCCGCATTGGTCGCTGAACTGGTGATGCCTCCGATGGGTCGCTGCCCACCAGATCACCGGCCCTTGAAATGCCGTGGAACCCATGACGGCCAGTAGCCACCGGATGGCAGGAATTGTCTGAAAACTCCTATGCGAGAAGTGACGATGGAATCCCACCTCCACACCCACAAGTGCGATCAAGTGCATCGACAACCATGCCAACAATCCCACCCATCCCGGTGGGTAGCCAAAGTACATCATGACCAACGCCGCCACAAACCCCAGGGCCGGCGCGACCGTGACTAGCCATGCGAATCGCCGATCCAAACGAGATAAGCGCACCAGTGACAACTCACGACTCTGAACCACCGTCGTCCTATCAACAACTGGGCCCAAGAGAACCTGCTCAAACACTGTTCCCGACTCTGAGATTTCTTCCATATTGACCTTCCGCACGGGCGTTGATTCCGGGTTTACTCTCCAAATCGGTGGCGATTCAAGTGTTCGGCAATGTAACTGTCTCGGCATGCACCTCGACGGATTTTGCCGCTGGATGTTGTTGGTAAACCTCCCGGTTCAAGGAAAACGACGTCCGCCACTCGCAATGAGTGCTCACGTGAGACCGCCTCGATGATGTTCCCGCTCAGGACGAGCGACGCGTGCCTCTGCAGACGACGATCGACAACTTCACAGACAACCACAATCCGCGTTTCTTCAGTCATGAACGCACAAATGCGGCCAGGTCTGATGCTCGGAATTGCTCTCTCAATGGAATACTCGATGTCTTCGGGATAGTAGTTTGCGCCTGCAATGATCCAGGAGTCCTTCAGCCGTCCTGCGATATACAACTGTCCGTCGCTTACGAAACCAAGGTCTCCTGTGCGAAGAAAGGGGCCTTCTCCGGTCTCGGCGATATACCCGTTAAATGTTTCTGACCGGTTCTCACCCCAGTATCCTGCCGCTACACATGGACTGCTGATCCAGATCTCCCCGACCTGAGTGTCGGGTAGCCGTCGATGCGTGCAGGGATCGACAATTCGGATGTTCGTGCCCGTTCTCCAGTGGCCGCAACTCGCGAAGCCGCTCTCAGCCCTGCTGCAATGGCCGCCGGACACGAACAGTGTTGCTTCAGCCAGGCCGTAACATGGAAAGAATGCTTCATGCCGAAAACCGCACCTTGCAAACGTTTTTGCAAATTGCGTCATGGTCTGAGCACGTACAGGCTCTGATCCGTTGAAGGCGACGCGCCAACTACTCAGATCGATGCCACTGAGGTCTTCGGCCGAAAGTTTTTGTACACAGTGACGATAACAGAAATCTGGGCCGCCGCTTGTCGTACCACCGTACTCGGAAATCGCAATCAGCCATAGCTTGGGACGCATCAAAAATGTCATCGGGGACATCAAAACGGCAGTCGCCCCGAGATAGATTGGTTGCATAACGTTTCCGATAAGTCCCATGTCGTGGAAAAGCGGTAACCAGCCAACCACGACGGTTTCCTGATTGTGTCCAAACGACTCGCAAATCATCCGCTGATTCTGCATGAGATTGTCGTGAGAGACTACGACGCCGCGAGGTTGGGATGTCGAACCTGATGTATACTGAATCATAGCGACGTCAGCAGATCGAAGATGAGTGTTCGGAACTCCACCGTCATTACTGACGTTTCCGGTAAGCAAGTGCGCTAACTCGGAGTCCTCTTCGGTCCCGAGCAGCATCGCAGGATCTGCGTTATTGAGGAGTGAAACGAGTCGATCAAACCTCGAGTTCGGATTGGGTGCATGGAGAGGGACAGCGATAGCGCCGGCGTAAATGCAACTCAGAAAATCGATCAGAAACTCGTCAGAATTTGTACGACTAAAGACAGCCACTCGTCGTTCAGCCATCCCGCGTTCAGCGAGTTCGCCAGCCCTTTGCCGACAGGAATCGTCAAGCTCTCTATAAGTCAATTGCTTTCGTTGTCGGCCCCGCTCATCCAAAAACACAAACGCCAACCGGTCAGGAGTCTGCCGAGCATGATGCTGCAGGATATTGATGAGTCCACTACGGTGGCTCAATTGTCGTCCTTTCGTAGCGATGGCGATTGACACATTCTACCGTCTTCGAAATCACAGACTCACTGGCCAATAGATGCCTATGCCCGAGGCCCGTCGTCTCAAAGAACTCTGACTTAGGCCAAGACATCGCAACTGCTCGGCCTTCTTCGACTGGAACCTGCTCGTCTGAGATATCATGAATGATTGTGGCTGGAATCTTCATGCGGGTGGCTTGAAAGACTGTCGAGAACTCGTTCCATACCCCTTCCCCGAAATCGTTCTCAAGCAACTGCCGTAGTGAGGACACAACCGAAGGGCTGTAACCAAACCGACAAGACACCTTGTCGGCCATCCCAGCGAACGTTGAGGGTGGCGCGAGGAGTACGGCATACCGTGCTGCGAGTCCACGGCGAATTGCCAACGTGGCACAAGTCGATCCCAAAGAGTGCGCAACGACAGCATAGGGCTGACCGAAATGTTCCGCAAACCTCAGTAGTGCATCCGCCATCTGGCCAATATCAGTCTTGCGTCCTGAGGACTTCCCATGAGCTGGCAGGTCAACTAGTACAGCTTGAAATCCATGGCCGACGAACGCCTTCACGAACTTTCGAAAGTCTCCAGAATGACCTCCCCAACCGTGAACAAAAAAAACCAATGCCCCTTGAGTGCCGGCATGTTGTGCAGACAACACTTCACGACCATGGGCAAAGGTAATGTAGCGTGTCCCAGGAAGCGTTGTGTGATTGTTAAGAGCAGTGCGAGAGAATGCCGGACGGTACCATGCGTAATGAGCAACCCGAGCGCGCATTCCAGGGATCAGATTCAAGAACCACATTAGTAGGGGTTTGGTCGAATTCCTGACAAGATTTTTCATGGACGACCAGTCTTCAAACAGTGAACTCCTTCTTCAAGGACGAATTTACCAGATTGGATTGGAAAATCCATCAAAGAGAGGAAAAGTTTGGCCATAGGCGTATTGTTGATTCCGTATTTTGAAGGGGATATCAGATTCGTTGTATCCTGCTTTGCACTAGAAAATACGCAACAAGGACGATGATTTTCGACGCCGCTCGGAAGTGGTTTTGGCAGACGTTACAGACGGCGCAGAGGATCTGGTTTTGATGTCGGAGGAACCCAAGAATCAGATACGAGCAGTTGCCAGAAGATCAATGCTCCCACATTGTCAGAATTGTGTCAGAGAAACCTTGGAAACGGCAGTAGTAGTAGTGTGTGGAGCGGACGGTCGCTCGCATTTCTCTCCAAACTCTTGTGCAGGTCCCGGTGTAGATTGGCTTCCGGCGGATTCAACCAATGATCTACGGAACCGAAGTACGGAGTCTACTGGAAGACACTTTCATTTCTGGTTACGCCAACATCCGCCACGCGAAAACAAACGATCATTCGTGGGGCCATGAAATCAACTGCTTCCTCTGCCAGGTGGCGATCAGTGAAAAGGGTGCCCAATGCCAAGGATGCGGGAGCATTTGCCGGGTAGAATTGAAAAGATACTCATACTTGATTGTTTGAATGAAATTCTCCATGTGTCCATTCAAATTCGGCGAAGTCACCGGCAGGGGATTGGTCGTGATGCTTTTCTTCTTGAGCGTCGCGACGGAAGTCCTTGGTGAACTTCGTGTCCCTGTCATGCATCACGATGGACGGCTTTTCTGTTCGTACCGCAGTCTGCTGATTGAATGCGTCCGTTTGTTTCACTTCAAAGTTCGAATTTGGCTTTGGCAGGACGGGTGAAAATATGCCGCAAAGCAACTATCACAAATCGGGGGGCAAATCGGGGGGCAGGCTTGGACGTTCAAGTTCAATTTGAATAGAATGCGACTGCAACCCAGAACCATTGAATGCTTGTGTAATACATGGGCATTCAACGTGTTCCCAACGTTCCTCATATCCAAACAAGATGAGCTTGAGCAGGTTCAGGACCTAGTTCCTTCACCGGAGTGCAGGTTCGATTCCTGTCCTGGGCATCTTGGTAACAAAGGACTTGGGGAAATGCTTCCCAAGTCTTTTTTCTTTTCGCTCTTTCGTGAACCGCCGTGACTTGGGCGAGGGCATCAGTGGCGAACTTACAGCCGCATGACCCTCGTCGATGCGGATACGTCTTCCGCGCGGCCCGAAGGGAATTCGGCCACCGACAAAGACTCGGAACCGGAACCAAAACAAAAACAAAAACAAAAGCAAAAGCCGTCCGCAACGACATCCGGCGGGAATGACCGGCCGCAGCCCAACCGGCCGTCATTGACCGGCCCGTTGCAAACCTTCGTCGACCAGGGCCGCCCGGTCTCGGGCCGGATCGTCACCGGCCTGAGCAAGGAACTCGGGTTCTCCTTGAAAGACGACGCCGCGTCAGTGGTCGCCGCGTACGACGCCCACCGCAAGAAGGCTCGAGGAACAGGTCATCGCGGTCGACGTCGCTCCGGCTCAGGTCGTTGTGAGTTGTTACAGGAAATCACCGACAAGTGGCCGGAACTGGGGGACGCAAAGCACTGGGAAGAGTCCCCGTTGCTAAAGCCCGACAATCAGGAACATCGGTTGGCCGAGCTGAAACAACTCCCCGCTTGGGAGTCCTACAATCGACGTCGCCAGCAAGCCGTCGAGTCGGAGGAACTATCCGAGCGACACGAATTGCGCGAAGTCAAATTCCGCCGCCTCATCAACACGCTGGAATCGATCGTGCTGGAGAAACATCTCTCAAACGTCGCCGCTCCGAAAGTCGTCGAACGCTACCGGCAGTTGATTCGTCTGGAAGAATCAACACTTGGTTCGACGGAGAGCCGGTGAACTGTTCGTGACCGGGAGGCGAAAAGGGAAAGATGCCGTTTCTAGCAATTAACCACCGATTCGGATTTCTGACACCTTTATCTTCCTTCTATTGGGCAGCAGGAGTTGTGGCAATCAGCAGACGCTCCAGGCACTCGCGAGACTTTGGGATATCCAGCGCGTCCTGAGCGAACCCCTGCGCCAACAACTCGGGGGCAACGTAGCAATCCCACTTGCGACGCTCGCAACTGCCGACGTTTTCAAGAAGCTGTTCCGGTGTGGGCGGCTGCTTGAGCAATTGTTGCACGCTGATTTGGAGTTCCGCCGTGGTACCGCTGAAGGTGAACGCGAGTTCAGAGGGTTGCGGCGTCGCGGCAACTTCCGCCCATGAAAACATCATTTCCAGCGTCGACATCACACGAGTGCCAGTCCAAGGAAACCACATCAGGCGATGTAGGCCGCATGGAATCAAGTCCGATCGGTTGAGGCCAGCCTGAATGGCGACCTGCCGCGCCTCTGACAAGAGTCGCCTCGCAGTGGTATCGACGTAGGCTGGCATTGCGTCACTCAGCAACACCTCTTTCATCTTCTGGCGAATCCGCGGATCGATGTAGACCTTGCGGCTACAGGGAAATCGTGGCAACCTGCGACCGCCAGCAGGCTGCACGACTATCTCCTCGCGTTGATTGTCGACTTCAAGCACCTGCCAACGGCGGGCCGCAAGCAGGATGTGATCGCCGGGTTGAGGCACGTGCTCTGCGGACACTAGACCGATCAAGCGGCTGCCGTGCAGCACCCGAAACTCCGGTGGAGCCGCAAACGCCGCATAGAAATCGTAGTGCTGAACGAGCCGTTCTCCGGCCAAGCCCAGAATGAGCTGTCCTTCCGAACGCTGTTCGATCAAATCGTGCTGGGCCAGTCCTCGGAGAAACAACGCGAACTGCGAGGGGTTCAGGAATCGAAATCCTCCCCGAGCGACCAGCCGCTCGTGCAGCGAGATGGCCGTGACGCCGCCCGTCTCCGCGATCAGACTCAACGTCTGCTGCACGAGTGTGCTTAGATCGAACGGCTGGACATTGGGCGACTCGACCCACCGCTCCAACATAAGTTCGGTGATGGCGATCGCCTGAAGGAGGTCCGGGTACAGCCGCTCGTCGAGATCGGTGCGGCCGTCGGGGCGATTCTCCATCACGAACATGCGCATCTGATGTGCTTCACCATCACGGCGGCCGCTCCGTCCTAATCGCTGGACAAGCGAACTGACGGAACTGGTTGGGCCGACCTGTCCCACCGCGCGCACGCTGCCGATGTCGATGCCTAGTTCCAAGCTGGAAGAGCAGACCGTCGTGAATGGTCGGTCACCCTGCATCAACCGTTCAGTGTCTTCTCGCACGTCACGCGCCAGCGAACCGTGGTGAATCAGGAACTCTTCACCGGTCCCGTGCTGCCGCCCCATCTCGTTGAGCCGATCGGTGAGATCCTCGATAGATTTCTTGGAATTCCAGAAAATCAGGTTCTTCGTGCCGCGGAAATTCTCGTAGACATCCGCGAAAAAGCTGTGGGGAGGAAGAGGTTCGCCTTCGTCGTCTTGACCGTCTTCCTTCGCAGCCGGAACGCGTAGATAGGCGTGAATGCGGTACTGGATTGCCTTGCTGCCGGAGTCATCGCGCAGGATTTGGACTCGCTCCGATTCATCTGGGCGCATCCACCGCGCGGCGGCGTCCAGATCACCGATCGTCGCCGACAGCGCCACCAGCCGCGGTTTCTCGACCGAGTGCCGCTCCAGTCGAAAGAGTTGGCTGCGCAGTTGCGTGCCCCGCTCGCTGCCGAGAAGCGCATGCAGTTCATCGATCACTACGAAGGACAGCGAATGGAAAACCCGCGCGAGCGCCTGGCTCTTGTTGATGAACAGCGCTTCGAGCGATTCCGGCGTGATCAACAGCACGCCGCCCGGTCGTTCGAGCAACTGCCGCTTCTTGTTGCTGGGGACATCGCCATGCCAGCGATGCACGGGAATGTCGGCATATTCGCAGAGTTCTTCCAACCGGCGAAATTGATCGTTGATCAATGCCTTCAGCGGCCCCACGTAGAGCGCGCGAATGGACCCGGTGGGGGCTTCACAAATCTTTGACAGGATCGGCAGGAAGGCTGCCTCGGTCTTCCCGGATGCGGTGCGTGCAGCCAGGATGACGTCGCACTGCGTTTCGACAACGGCCCGGATGGCATCTTGCTGCAATGGGCGGAGCGATTCCCAACCCATCCGCCACAAGCTGCGGCGAATCGGTTCTGCCAGCAGTTCGTCGGCCGGGAGCGTCATAATTGAAACGTCGTGAGATTGTCTTCGGTCGCGGGATCTGCCGCAGGTGCGAACGGCTCGGCCTTCTTCGCTGCGATCAGATCTCTCCAAGACGTCGCCGGGTTCTGCTGAAGCACCTGCAACAAGCCGACGAAATCTTTGACTGTGTCACGCGGTGTCTGAAAGTAGGCGGCTCCCATCCGTTGCTGGCACATTTCCAGATACTGGGGGAGCGCTTCGTCGGGCAAAACCCGCTTCGCGATGTCTCCTCCATCGAACACCTCGCGAATCTTGTGGAGCAACACGAAGCAATCCTCAGGCGTCAGGCTGTCCAGACAAATCACCGGCGCGTTGAGGTCACGGCGATTGTCGGCGGCGAACCGATTCGGTGCCAAGCGCGTGGCGAGAGCTTCATAGCTGAAAATGCCCCGGCGCCGGTCTTCCAAACATTCGGGCGTGCCGGCGAACAGAAACCCGATGCCGGTGGCGCGTCCTTGCAGGCAATCATTGACGATCCGCAGTACCGCCTCGTAGTTGTTGTTGCGGGCGACGGTGTTGTTCAGGCGGTGGGACAACACGACCAGTTCATCTATGTTGACGAGCAAACCCGCAAACCCGGCCATACGGACGAAGCCCGCCAGCAGCTTGAGGTAGTCATACACCGAATCGTCGTCGATGATTGAACGCACACCCAAGTCTTCGCGTGCCGCAGTCTTGGTGGCGAATTCGCCGCGGAGCCAACGCAATGCGGCCTGTTGCAGCAGTTCGTTGTGCGCCACGAAGCCGTCGTAGTATTTGGCGATCACATTGGCGAAGTCGTAACCGCTCACCAGATCCTGCAGTGGCTTGAGGCGCTGCAGTACCTCGCGGCGAACGTCGTCTTCAGCGCCGCCGGTTTCGCGAACGGCATGGTCTACATCGCCCACCCACCGTTCTACCAGATTCGACAATGCGCCTCCTTCGGGACGGGAGCGAGTGGAGAGGTTCTTCGTTAATTCACAATACAAAGCCCGTGCTTGACCATTCGATCCATGTAGACGCCGCTCCGTCGTGATGTCGGCCTGCGCGACGACGAACTTGCGCTGCAGCGCTACGGTCCGCAGGAGGTTGAGAAAAAATGTCTTGCCACTGCCAAAGCGACCGATGATGAAACGGCAGGCAGCGCCGCCGTCTGCAATGTGGTCCAGGTCGCGAACAAGCGCCTGCACTTCTTCATTACGGCCGACTTGGATGTGATGCAGACCAGTCGCAGGGACGACTCCCGCGGCCAAGGATTGAATGACGGCCGTACGCTCTCGGGGCGGAATCATCAGAACGAACTCCTCACGATAACAGTTGAGTTTGCACGAGGATCTCCGTATCCGAATCGACAAACAGCGCGTCCGGCAGCGTGTCGTAGGCCCATTCATTCACTGCTTCCAAGGCGGCTCCCAGCATCAACCCGTGGCTTTTGGCGAGGTCGTTGAGGGCGGACCGTGTCCAGACCTCCTGTCCCAATGCGGCCGTCGCAAAGGGCAAGAACCTATCAGACAACCCCTTGAGCCGGTGATCGCTTGCAGGAACAGATGGTGAAACGACGGGTTCGGAAGATGCTGGCTTCGTCCGCTCGACGACCAGCGGAGAGACAGGTATGACGGGTGACAACTCCTCCGGCTCGTTCTCGAAGTCCTCGCGGAGCGCGTCGCGGAGGAATTCAGTGACCTTCGCCGTTTCTGCCATGATGGCGTTGATGCGAGCGAGATCGAGTTGGAAGCTGCCAGCTGGCATCCCATGTGTTGACGTCTCCGCTACGGGGGCCGCGACCGATTGCAGCAACCGATTCAACTCGGCGGCGTCAAGTCCCAGTGCCCTGTATGCTTTGCCAAGGGCTTTGACCTCCAGCGGTGCGATGACCTCGTCCGCGGCGGCAATGCCGACCAGAAACTCGCCGACCAGTCTCCGCTGTTCCACGCTCAGGTTTTTTTGCAGGGTACGCGCGGCCGAAAACTCTTGCGGCGGTCGCCGGGCCAAGAGGTATCGCAAGTGCGCCAGACGAGCTGCGTCTTGAGACGTGAGTTCGAACTGCGACTCCAGGTGCGATGTCAAACGTCCCAGTTCGATCTCGTCAATCTGGCCGTCCGCCGCAGCGATGGCAACGCCGAGTTCGAGCAGAGTCGCCGCCGCATGATAAGAGGCCACGTCGTCGCTGAGTTCCTCGGTAGCCGGGAACACGCTGACCAAATCGTCCCACGCATACGGCTGACCGGTGATTCGTGGATCGGGTTCTAGCGCCAGTCCCATATGAAGTGCCGTCGTTGCCAACTGCACCGAAAGCAACTTCGTCAGCTTCTTGCGTTCCGAAATGTTTTCGAGTTTGGCCAACTCAGAAACCGGCAACACAGTCCAACCATCATCTGTGACGAACTGGTTCATCACAGAGTACCACGCTTCAAAATGCGGATGGTCTCCCCTACGCAGGTTCTCCGGGAGTGCTTCGTACATGCCCGCAGTAAGTTCGGTACTTCCCCGCGCCTTGCGATGCGCACGGTCATACGCCGTCAGTTCATCAATGCATTCGGTCCACATGTCAATCAGTGGTTGGAACTGCGCGGGCAATCCCAGCACATTGGGGACGCGTTCTTCGGATAGCGGGCCACCGCTGTCCTGGATGCGCCCGAGTGTTGCGCTGGCCGCAAAGTATTCAAGGCGACGTTCTCGCTTGCTCGCCGTGAGTTCCATCCCTTCCGGAAAGCGGTCCTGAAATCGCTTCTGAAACGCGGCTTCGTGCAGCTGCGCATGTCGTTGGGTAATCACGCTGCGCGGCGCGCGAACATCGTTGCCGGCGATCCGATATGCTAACCCCACGGGCAATCGTATCCCCTGGTGTGCGAAACAAGCGAGGCACAGCGCGATCCCCTCTTCGCTCCAGTTCACCGAACGAGAGATTGCTTTCGCGAAAAGTTGTTTACTGAGCACGGCTCGTTTGGCGCTCAGCCACAATGTGGTCCATAGCAAGCCAGTGCCGTATCGCACAAAAGCCCGCGACTGGCGATAGACCTTGAGCAGTCGCAGCAACTCCGCCGCAACCGCGTCATGGTCCACACCATCGACGAGCACGCGGCGTTCGAGACCGTAGAAATAGATGAATACATAACCAATTGGAACGTCTGAATCGATTCGTCCGCCAAGCAGCCAATCCAAATAGCGCGACCGCTGCTCTGGCGACGCAGCACGGTAACTGGGCCAGTAGGGCAGGTCCACTTCAGGAATGATGCCAGGTTGATCGACGGGCAGTGAGCTCTCGATCAACGACGCATCGGGCGTGCCGTCCGCTGTCCCTTTGCAAACGTAGACGAGTGGTGCAGCGATCTGCCCACGATGAAACTTGAGCGTGGTCCCCGGTCCATAGAATTTGGCGGTGCCAGTGCTCTTCGGCGTCCACAGCCGCTGCCACGACCGAAGACTTTCCGCTGTGGGCCTAACCGATGCAGGCGCAGAATTTGGCACCGCAGCGGAACCTCGGATTTCGACCAATGGATCCATGACAGCCTGCTATTGCGGACAGCGGCAATCGATTCGATGCCTTAAGCATCATTCTGAACGAAAAGGAATCATTGCGACTTTTCGTTTTGAGTGTACACAGAGCTACTCTTCCGCGAAATCATGGATTCCAGCGTGAACCATGCTCCCGCATCGCTCACGCCATGATGGCATCGATGACATGGCCGTGGACGTCGGTCAGGCGGCGGTCGATGCCGTTGTGGCGGAAGGTTAGTTTGGTGTGGTCGATGCCGAGCAGTTTCAGCATCGTGGCGTGGAGGTCGTAGACCTGCGTGGGATTGTCGCGGTCGAGTGGCTTGTAGCCCCATTCGTCGCTCGGGCCGTGAGTGAGCCCGCCCTTGATGCCTCCCCCCGCGAGCCAGTTTGTGAAGACGAACGGATTGTGGTCGCGGCCCTTGCCGGATTGGGCACACGGCATCCGGCCGAACTCGGTCGTCCAGTGGACGATCGTGTCGTCGAGCATTCCGCGCTGCTTGAGGTCACGGATCAGCGCGGCGGCTCCCCGTGCCATGCCGAGCGACAGCGGGCCGTGATCGCGTTCGATGTCTTCGTGCGAGTCCCAGTTCCGCCGAGGAAAGCCGTTGTCGCAGCCCGACCAGACCTGGACGAAGCGGACTCCCCGCTCGAGCAGCCGCCGCGCGATCAGGCATTTGCGACCGAAGATGTCGGTCTCTTCGAGGTCGTTGATTTCCTTGGGGAACTCGCGACCGCCGGACAGTCCGTACATGTCGAGGATGTGCTTCGGCTCGCCCTCGATGTTCAGGGCTTCGGGTGCCGCGAGCTGCATCCGCGCGGCCAGCTCATACGACTTGATGCGGGCTTCGAGGCGGCTGTCTCCCGGCCGCGATTCGGCATGTCGGCGGTTGAGCTTCGTCATCAGTTGCAGTCCGGCCGCGTCACCCTCTCGCGTGACGAGGCCCTTCGTCGCGGGAAACAGATCTTCGATCGGATTGGCGGCACCCGGGCGAAGGATCGTCCCCTGATGACTCGCGGGCAGGAATGCCGAGTCCCAGTTCTTCTGTCCGTTCGAAGGGAAGCCGCGATGATCGGGTAGCACGACGAACGTCGGCAGGTTGTCGTTCAAACTGCCGAGACCATAGCTGACCCACGCTCCCATGCCGGGAAAGCCCGGCGTTTGAAAGCCGGTGGCCTGCAGCAGTGTCGAAGTACTGTGAACGCCCGTCTTGCCGATCAGGTTGTGAACGAAGGCGATCTCATCCACGACGTCACCCAGCGGCGCGGTGATCTCGGACAGATGCTTACCGCATTGACCGTACTGTTTCCACGACCAGGGAGCCGCGTAGGTCGCCCCGTGCCCGTTCTGAAACAGCTCGACCTTCTCACCGGGATCCCACGGCTGACCATTGCGCTTGACGAGTTCGGGCTTGTAGTCGAACAGGTCCACGTGGCTGGCCGCTCCCGCCATGAAGAACTGCACGACGCGAGTTGCCTTCGGCGGGAAGTGCATCACGTCGAGCACGCCACCCCGCGCGGAGACGACCGTCTTGGCACCGGTCTCGGCGGCCGACGCGCCGTCGCGATTCAACATCGACGCCAGCGCCACGCCACCTAGTCCACCGCCGACTCGCCACAACAAATCACGACGAGAAAGTTCGAAGTCGCGCATCGTCCACTCCCTCTCGAAGTCCGGCTAAACAAAGATCGTCGTCTTCATCTTTCTGCCGCTCTCTTTCTGTCTCCCCACTCTTGTCGAGTCAAAGACGTAGACAGAAAGAGAGCGGCAGAAAGATGAAGACTCGCGGAATCGTAGCCGAAAACTCAGTTCGCCGCGCGGAAACGCCACCAGCCGAGAGTGAAGAAAATGGTGGCGAACAGGGCCAGCATCGCACAGCAGGTCGTCACCTGCGCGGCATCCACCGTCGTCTGAGTCAGCACGCCGTCGAAGGCGCGCAGCGCCCAACCGTGCGGAGTGAACAGGCTGATCCGCTTCATCAGCGGCGGGAACATCTCGCGCGGGAAGAAACAGCCGCTGACGCTGCTCAGGACCAGAATCAAAGTTGTCCCGTAGGACGAGACCTGCTGGTCCGTGTGAACCACCGTCGCCAGCAGCAGTCCCAGCGAAGTCGCCGCCAGCGACGTGGAGAGGGTGACCGGAACGAGGTAGATCGGCTCCGGACCCCACGACATCCCGAACAGTAATCGCCCGCAGAGGAACAGCAACGAACACTGCACAACGGACGTGAGCAGGAACGGAGCCGTCTTACCGATCAGCACCGAGGCTGTCCCGATGGGGGCGAGCAGCAGTCGCTTGAGCGTGCCGTTGTCCCGCTCGGCAATGAACGAACGGGCCATCACGCTGATCAGGAAGAACGCGAACATGACCGTGAACCCCGGCACGATCCACAGATAGGCGGCACCCGTTCGCGGCTTGCTTTCGGGAGCAGAGTCTTTGGACCCGGCGGCATCCGCGGTGGGGTTGGACTCGTCGTTCGAGCGGTCTCGCAGCCACGTTCGAGCGACCGCGTTCTTGCGGGCGGCAACCGGGGCCACCACTTTGATAGCCTGCGAAAAAATGATCCCCTCCAGCAACCGACCCAGTCCCATCGACGCGGGGCGACTCTCCAGAGACAGGTCGAGCGAAGCCGGACCCTCCGCGAGCGGACCGTTGTCCGAGTTCAGGACATCCGAGATGCGCAACTCCTCCGCTCGCTCCTCGAACTGAGGGCCCACCGTCAGCAGGATGGACGCCTCGCCCCGTTTGAGCGACTGTCTCGCCGCATCAATCGTAGGCAGCCTGGTCACCAGCAACTCGCGGTGTTGCTCCAGCACACCGAGCAGCCGTCGCGATAGTTCGCTCTCATCCTGATCCACAACGGCGATCTTGAATCGCTGGTTGTTCTCATCGCGCGTGAGAAACTGGCCGGTCGACATGCCGACGATGGAAATAAACAGCAGCGGCAGGACCAACAGCAACACCACGGCCCGCTTGTCCTTGACGAGCAGCAACAGGTCTTTGCGAGTGATGTACCAGGCGGTCATGGTGTGGTGGCTTTGTTGGCAGTCAGGTTTGTTGGTGCGGTTTCGTGCAGCGGGGGGTGAGGACAAGGGGACAAGGGGACAAGGAGAGGGGGAGACAAGGGGAGGGAGTGTTGGTTCATTGAGTGTTGGTATGCCGATGTCGGCCTTTTCTCCTTGTCTCCCCCTCCTCTTGTCCCGCCATCCCTCAGTCCCTCAACCGGCTTCCCGTCAGTTCCAGGAAGAGCCGTTCGAGATTGGTTTGCTGCGTCTCGACGCGCACCACGTGAACACCGGCACGCTTGACCTTGTCGAGCACCGTCCGCAGCCGTTCCCCGATGTCGGGCTGGTCGCCCGGCAGGATGAGTGCCGGCTGCCCGTCGCTCCCCGTGCCGCTGCGAGCCAAACCGTCCAGCAAGGAGGCGGTTTGCGTGACATCGTCCACGTACAAGATCAGGTCGGCGGCCAGACCCGTCAGCAGTTTCGAGATCGTGTCGTACGCGAGGACCTTCCCCCGATCGATGATGGCGACGCGCTGGCAGATCGACTGGACTTCCTCCATGTAATGGCTGGCGTAGATGACACCGACGCCGCTGACCGCCTGATCGCGCACGCAGTCGAGCAGGTGCGAGCGGGACTGCGGATCAACGCCGACGGTTGGCTCGTCGAGGATCAGCACCGACGGACGATGCATCAACGCGACACCAAAATTCAGTCGCCGCTTCATCCCGCCCGAATAGCCTGCCACGGCGCGGCGCGCGCTGTCAGTGAGTCCGATCCGTTCGAGCACTTCGTCGCACCGTGTCTTCAACGCATGGCTGTGCAGCCCGTACAACCGCCCGAAAAACTGCAGGTTCTCGACCGCGTTGAGGTCGGGGTAGATCGCGAAGTCCTGCGGGACAACTCCCAGCCGGCGCCGCTGATCGCGATGGCGACCATCGAAGTGTGAGCCACCGAGGATCACCTCACCCTCATCAGGGGCGAGCAACCCGGCCAGCATCATCATCGTGGTGCTCTTGCCCGCGCCGTTGGGACCGAGCAGCCCGAGGACTTCGCCCGGTTCGAGCGACAGGCTGACATCGACCACGGCCGGATTGGCCCCGTAGCTCTTCTTCAAACGGCGGGCTTCCAGCAGGCTCATCGACGGACCCGTCCCTGGGCAATCACCAGCCGAGCAAAGTGACGTGCATGCACAAACCGGTCAACGCGGCGGTCGTTCCGACGCGCAGGTTGTCGTGCGAGCGAATCGGCAACGATTCGACGATGGCGGCCATCACGGCGGCCACACCCGCGATCGACAGGGCCACTCCGAGCGACACGCCGGGGCGAGCCTCCATCCAGTAGTAGAGCGTGGACATGATCGTGGCCACCACCACGAAGCTGATGAGGCCGGTCCACGACTTACAATGATTCCAAGGCAGACGGCGGCGTCCCCACGCGAGACCTCCCAGCGCGGCCGAGCCGTCTCCCAGCGCCAGGATTCCCAGCGTCATTAATCCCAACTCCGAGCGGCCCGGCAGCAGAAACAACATCCCCAACACCGGCACGACGTAACCGGCGAGAGCCCTCGCCCATTCCTGTTCACCCTGACGAGCAAACGCCCGTGCACGCAGCACGGCGTAGGTGATGACACTGACCGAGATCACGATCGTGATGTTGATCAGCAGCGGCCCCCACGGATCCTGGTGAGGGATGACCCACAGCAGACACGGCAGCAGACCGGGCAGCATGTGCAGCAAACGCCGACGAAACTCGACGACGCCCAGTCGCGTGGCCAGGAACCTGACGCCGGGAACGAGCAGCAGCCACCTCGGCAGCGCGTCGGTGTGTGGTCTGAGAATCGTACCGGGCGTGGCAGCGGACAGACGGTGATTCAGCAGCCGTTCACTCGGGACAGGTATGCGACTCATGGGACGGGCCTCCGTCAAGAATGAGCGGACACGGAACTTCGCGGTGACAACGCGGTTCACCGCGGCAGCCCCACCACGAACAACATCCGTGCCATGAATCGTTGCGACAACCCTCCTGATGCGTGCCGGCATGAACTCCGTAAAGTGTCTTCCATGATTGATCGGCGGGCAACCCGGGAGAGTTGCGAGCGACCATCGACTGCGCTGCAATCGTGCGATGAGCGCCCCGTTACGCAAGCGGCAGGTCATGCCGATCGGACACAGTCGCTATGACCGCTGTTGTCGCAAGGTTCGTTCCGCAACTTGTCCATTACCGTCGGGAAATTCGCGTTGAGGTCGCAGCAGTCCCACGAGACGGCCTGCGCATCGCAGACTTCGCGACCGGCCGACCTCGCTTGGTACGAACTCGCAACGATGCGATTTTCGGGGCTTTGACCTTCAGCGTCGCACCGGCTTTGACGGGAGCATCGATTCGTCGCAGCACGGCCATCAATCGGACGATGTCTCCGCGGGCGATGAGACCGACCAACCGGCCGGCGCTCACGACGGGGAATTGGCCGAATCGGGCGTCGCGAAACAGTCGAGCCACCTCCGCCGCATCGGACTCCGGTTTGAAAACGGGGACCCCGCGCGACATCAATTGTTCCACCGTGGCCTCGTGCGCCTCACCGCTGAGCTGCGTCTTGATCACCTCATAGTCGGGCAGCACCCCCAGCAGGCGACCGAGTTTGTCGGTCACATACAGTTCGGTGGCCTCATGACGATCGAGGAGGATCAGGGCCTCGTCGGCCGAACACTCGGGAGAGACCCGGACCAGACACGGGGACATCAAATCGCCAACGGTCATTCGCATGACTGCCACTCCTTGGGCTGGGGGGAACGATTACGACGAGGGATCGTCGCAGACCACTTCACCCACAACCTAGGTTGTGTTTTGGCAACGTGAGGCAAAAAAGCCTCAACTTCTTCGCAGATTTCCCGTCAGGCATTCGCGATCAGGATCGCCGGGACATCCACATTCGATCCCTTCACGCTAATCGGCACAACCGGCCAGTCGGCTGACGTGGTGAGCACCTCGGTCCCGCGAGTCGTCACCAGCACGGTGTCTCCCATCAGCACCGGCCCGACCGACGGATGCCAATAGACGGGAGTTCCCGCCGACAAACGGAACTCACTCGTCGGCATGATGGGAACGGCTCCAAACTCGTATTCGACGACATCCGCCTGATCGGACAGGCGCCACTCGGCGGCCGCGCCCGACTTCTCATAGAGCCGATGGACGCGGTTCCAAACCTCAAACAATTCCCAATCGGGCTGAGAGAAATAGACGCCGGTGGCCGAGACCAGCGCGGCCGGCTCGAACGCCTTCAACAGGTCGGCGGGAGCATCGCCCAAACAGACGGTCCGGGCTGCACCGACAAACAACCCGCGATACCGCGCCACTGCCGAGATCGTGCAATAACGCTGGACCGGCGACTCATCGTATGTCCACCGGCGAAAGCGGCGGCCGCGCCCGTCGGCCAGAACCTGCAGCCGCTCGGGCTGCAAGCCGTGTTTGATCAGCCGATGCGACAGCTCTCCCGCGATCTCCGCTTCGCTGCGACCCCGCGTCAATCCGCGCGCCGTCGCTTCCACCGCGCGAGTCAGCAGTTTGCCGGCCTCGCGCATCCGTCCGACATCGAAGTCACTCAGCGGCAAACGCAGGCCGAGCAGCCGCAGGCTGACGTCGGTCGCGCCGTTGAACGGGGAATCGCTCGCCACCCGGCGGCCCCGACACAGGTCGGCCAGCATCACCGCACGCGGCTCGAACCACGGACGCTCCTTCAGTTGGAAGCCCATGCTGCCGACTTCGCATTCAAAAAACTGAGCCGTGTCGGCGTTGCTGCACACGATCACGCGGGCATCCGGAGTGACAAACAGCGCGCCGGTCGAACCGGTGGAACCGCCCCGTTCGTTGCAACCGCCCGCCGTCAACCACGCGAAGTTCGATGGTTGCTGCACGAGCAGTGCGGCATACCCTTCCTGTCGCAGAAACTCGGCGATCCGTTGATGCCGGCTCGCGATTTCACCGAGTCGTTCGGTATCAACGGCGGCGAACTCGGCGGAGTCGAGTGGATCGGACAAATCGACCATCATGGTGCTCATGTCGTTTCTCGTGGGTTCGACCGAAGGGAAGGGTCGCATCGCCGCGGTGGGGCGAGGACGAGCACGTCGGCAAGAACTTGCCGGGACTCGACCGTCGCGTCTCATTCGCCGCGTCGAGCCACTCGTCCCCGGCAAGCATACCATATTGGCAGAGTGCCTCCAGAATGCGGCGATCCGCCCACCCCACTTTCTGAAGACATTTGCGAACCGCGTGCCGCCCTTCTCGGCGTGAGAGGAAATTCCAGGCCGGACCAAATTGTGTGGCGCGCCCTGATTTCTGAAGTGGCTTCACCCGGATTATTCATGGTGCTGTAGCTGAGTTCGCAAGAACTCAGCGGTGAAGGTGAGGTCGGCTGAGTTCTTGCGAACTCAGCTACAGACAGGATCATTTCTGGCCCAGGCAGTACAGAAACTCCTTGCGGTTGCCTCGGTCACCGGTGGCCGTGCGGATGAAGATCTGGTTGCCGACGACGGCCGGGCTGGGAAAGGCTTCGTCACCCAGTTGGTTCTCGGCGACGGGGTCGAACTTCTCGGGATTCGGTTTGAAGACGTAGCACGTCCCATCTTCGGTCGCCTGGTAGATGTTTCCGCCGGCGAGGACCGGTGACGAACTGACCAGACCCTTCAGCCGATGCATCCACATCTCCTTGCCGTCGCTGCCCCGCCAGCAGAACAGGATGCCTTTGCCGGTGAGGGCATACAGATAACCGTCGTGAGCCAGCATCGACTCCTCGTAGCACTTCTGATTGTTTCGCCACAGCACTGTGCCGCTGCCGTCCGCTTTGACGGCCAGCGTTTCGGATTGGGGAAATCCGCCGCTGGCGAAGACGATGTCGCCGTCCCAGACCATCGTGCCACAGGTGGCCGCCGCAGTGCCGGGAGTTGTCCACAACTGCTTTCCGTTGGAGGGATCGTAACTGGCAACCTGGCTCTGTCCGCTGATGAGCAACTGATCCTTCCCCGCCACGTGTGCCACGACGGGCGTCGAGAAACTGATGCTGCTTTGACGTTTCGTGCGCCAGACCTGCTTGCCGGTCTGACTGTTCAGCGCCGTGATGGCGCTGTCGCCGTCGTACTCGGCCGAGATGATCACCGTCCCACGATAGAGCGTGGGTGACGGTGCGTAGCCGTACTCAAACATGCGCGGATTGAACGGACCGACCGTTTCTTGCCAGAGTTTCTTGCCATTCAGATCGAGCGCCGTGGCCTGAATCGTCTCGTGATGAAAGAAGCTGGCGAACAACCGCTCGCCGTCGCAGGCCAGGGTCGGTGTCGCCTCAGTATTCTTGTTATGGTTCTTGCGCGCGAAGCCTCCCGTGCTGACGTCCGTCTTCCAGAGTTGCTTCCCCGTTTTGCGATCGAAGGCGACGACCGACTGCACCTTCTTCGCTTCGTCCGCCGTTTCGAGAAACACCTTGTCGCCCACCACAATTGGCGACGAGTGGCCTCGCCCCGGCACCGGCGTTTTCCAGACCACGTTTTGCGTGTTGCTCCATTTCGTCGGGGGAGTCGCCGTGCTCGCCGCAATGCCGTTGCGAGACGGCCCGCGCCACCACGGCCAATCCCGCTCGACCGACAGCTTCGGAAAGTCGGCGATGCCCCGATCCTGGGCATCGAGGTGTGAGACCGCACCGAGTGTCAGGCCACTCAGCAGAAACAGGCAAAGGCAGAATCTTGAAACGCGCATGTCTTCATTCCTTGCAGCACAGAGTTGGTGGTGGTGAGTGGGACAGTGCCCCGCATGCATTGAAGCCTGACGCGCAAGCGAAGGTTCGGCATCGCGTACATCTTCGCTTGCGCGTCAGGCTTCGATTGGTAAACCGTTTGCCTTACAGCCCGGGTTTCGCCGGTTTGATCGGAGCCTGCCAGCCATTGGCTCCCTTGACCTTGACCTTGCGGCTGTAGACCCGATCGCCGCACGTGGCATAGACCGTATCAAAATTTTCGCCGCCGAAGGTCAGGTTGGAAACCTTGCCGTTCGGCGTCGGGATGATGCAGTTGACTCGTCCCGGCTGATCGCAGACTTGCAGTCCGATGCGCGTGGCCACCCAGACGCGACCATCTCGATCGGTGCGAACGCCGTCGGCTCCGCTGTCGTCCGCCGTGTCGGCCAGATGCAGATGAAAATATTTTTGTTTGTGAGCCAGCGAACCGTCCGGCTGAATCACGTAGCTGTAGACCCAGTGCGTCCGGCTGTCGGCGACGTACAGCAACGACTGGTCGGGCGAGCAGCACAGGCCGTTGGCGAACTTCAATCCCGCATCAACGATCTTCTTCTCACCCTTCGGCGAGACATACCAGACCTTGCTGTCGTTTGGTGTCGCGAAAGGAGCCGTCGCGTACAGGCTGCCATCGTGGCGCACGACGAGGTCGTTCCCTTTGAATCCGTCGGCGAAGACGGTCGATTTTCCGTCGGCATCCCACGCGAGCACCTGCTCGACCGCTCCGGCATTCGCATAGAGGCGGCCGTCGGGACCAAACGCCTGCCCGTCACCGCGCTTCGAGTCGGCCAGAAATTCCGTCACCTTGCCGTCGAGTCCGACCTTGTACGTTTTGCTGTTCGGCACCTCGTTGTAGAAAACCTCCCCCTTCGCATTGACCGACGGACCCTCGGTGAACTTGTAGCCTTCGGCCACCAGTTTCCAGTCCTCACCGGGAATCAGGATGTCCTGAAGTTGAGGCGATCCCTTGCCCGCCTTGATCGGAGCAGGCCAGTCCTTCCACAACCAGCGCATCGCGTCCGGAAAGATCTCGGTCGCGTGCTTGCCGTTGTGCTGCCCGTCGCCCCACGAATGATTGACTTCATAGCCGGCGAACACCAGCGAACGCTCGAGCGATTGATTCGC
>JANODP010000192.1:0-9892 GCA_031412755.1 Schlesneria sp.
GTGAGTCCCCTGAATCAGCTTGGTTAGCATTTGTGGCCGGATTCAGGGGACTCACGTCCCCCGCTCCGAAGATCCGAAGCTGCGAAGTTCCGAATGATGAATTCCAAAGTGTTGAATCTGCGGCTACGGCATCTCGATCAACCGAATCCGGCGGTACTCCATCTGGCCGCGATCGCCTTCGAGGCCGATGGGGCCGGATTCGGGGAGTTTGAACGCCTCTTCGAGGACTTCACCGTTGCAGAGGCACCGCGCGACGTTGTCCTTCACGGTCACCTCCATCTCGTTCCAGTCCTGGGGCCGGTATTGCTTGAGATCCTTGTACGGACCGGCCAGCGGGTAATCGCGGCACTGAAGCTGCGGTCGACGGATGAAGACGCCGCTGTCGGCGTTCGGTGTCGCGCGAAACTCCAGTTTCAGCGTGAAGTTCTTCGGGAACTCGCGCGTCGTCCAGATCTGCGCGCCGCGGCGGCCTTCGGGCGGAGTCATGATGATGAGGCGACCGTGCTTCGCGACGTAGCGGCCGTCGGTGCTGGCGGCCTGACCGTCGAACGTGGCCTGTTTTTCCTGCGTCTTCTGGTCACGGAAGCCCCAACCGGTGAGGTCGCGTCCGTTGAAGAGGCTGATCGCGCCGGGTTCCAGCTTGAAATCGTCGTCGGCCGTTTCGAGATAGCCGAGCGTCGCGAGAATCGGTCGCAGCGCGGCGGCCCATTTCGAGTAGCCCGCTTTGTTGGGGTGGAGCAGGTCGGGGAACTCGGCCGCTTTGGCGTCGCCCTGTTCGTCGGCGAAGAGCGTCCACGTTTCGATCAGCGTCACCTGCGGATCGCCCTTCACGGCGGCGGCATAGAGGTCGTTGATCTGCTTGATTTTGTCGGCCGGTCGCGACTTCGAGGCGGAACTCGGGAAGACCTGGCACAGAATCACCGGCATCTTCGCGTTGTGTTTCTTCAATTCGGCCAGGATCAATTTGAAGTTGGCGGCGATCGTTTCGGGTTCGGCCTTCTCTTCGAGATCGTTCGTCCCCATCAGCAGCACGATGCCGGTGGGGTTGAGCGCCAGCACGTCATCCTTCAACCGAATCAGCATCCCGCGCGTGGTGTCTCCACTGATCCCGCGATTGGCGACTTTGACGCCGGGAAAACTTCCACCCATGTCGTCGCCCCAGCCCTGCGTGATCGAGTCGCCCAGAAAGACGAGCGTCTTCTGGTCCTTCTCGACCAGCTTGGCCCAAGCCGTGCGTTTCTGAGTCCACAGGTTCTTGAACCAGTCATACCGCCGGATCGGCCCGGCACCAGGAAGGCCATCGTCCGTGGCGGGGAGTTCGATCACCGGCTTGGCTGATTTCTCTTCGGCACTCAAATGACTCGCGAAGAGTCCGAGAACGAATACTGCCGAAGCTGACAACAGGATGCCGCGAAGGACGGTGTTTTTCATGATCTCAATGTGTCCGATCGAGTCGAGGTTTTGAACGACATTGTCAAGGTCAGTCGTTCCAAGGTTGGAGCACTTGCTATTGGATCTACTCCGAAGTTGGACGCAACCCTTTCAGGGTAGATGGCAAAGGTGCTTTCTTTCCCAGGGTAGCCCGCCTGCGCGGGCAACCCTGGGCTATGAGACGCAACTCCTTCGGAGTAAAGACAGCACCGTTCAACTGACTTGGAACTACCGAGAATTCAATCCAAAGGCGATGCGATTATTCATCCGTCTCGCGCAGCTTGGCGAGGACGGCGAGGTCTTCGAGGGTCGAGGTGTCGCCGGCCGATTCGCGGCCGGCGGCGATGTCTCGCAACAGGCGTCTCATGATCTTGCCGCTGCGGGTCTTGGGCAGGGCGGCGCTGAAGCGGATCTTGTCGGGAGTGGCCAGCGCACCGATCTGCTTGCGCACGTGAGCGATCAAGTCCCGCTCAAGCTGCTCGTTGCCGTCGCCGCTCTTGAGGGTGACGAAGCAGCAGATCCCTTCGCCCTTGATGTCGTGGGGGAACCCGACGACCGCCGCTTCGGCAACCAGTTCGTGCGCGACGAGGGCCGATTCGACTTCCATCGTCGAGAGCCGATGCCCCGCCACGTTGAGCACGTCATCCACGCGGCCCATCACCCAGATGTAGCCGTCTTCGTCCTTTCTCGCTCCATCGCCCGCAAAGTAACAACCGGGGATCGCTGAGAAGTACGTGTCCTTGAAACGTTGATGATCGCCGTAGAGCGTGCGCAGCATCGATGGCCACGGCTGCTTCATGACGAGCAGACCGCCCTGATTGGGGCCGAGGCTCTCGCCCTCCTTCGTGACGATGTCGGGGACGACGCCGGGGAGTGGCCTGGTGCAGCTTCCCGGTTTGGTCGCGGTGATGCCGGGCAGGGGAGACAGCATGATCGCGCCGGTTTCGGTCTGCCACCAGGTATCGACGATCGGGCAGCGTTCGGCACCGATCACGCGGTGATACCACATCCACGCTTCGGGGTTGATCGGCTCACCGACCGACCCGAGCAGCCGCAGGCTGGAGAGGTCGTACTTCGCCGGCCATTGGTCTCCCCACTTGATGAAGGCGCGGATCGCGGTCGGTGCCGTGTAGAAGATGTTGACCCGGTACTTTTCGATGATCTCCCAGAAGCGTCCGTCGTGAGGCCAGTTCGGCGCCCCCTCGTACATCACGGTCGTGGCTCCGTTCGCCAGCGGACCGTAGACGATGTAGCTGTGCCCCGTGACCCAGCCGATGTCGGCGGTACACCAGTACGTGTCCTCGTCCTTCAGATCGAAGACCCACTTCGACGTCATCATCGTGCCGAGGGTGTAGCCACCCGTCGTGTGCATCACGCCCTTCGGTTTGCCCGTGCTGCCCGAGGTATAGAGGATGAACAGCGGGTGCTCGGCGTCGAGTTCCACCGCGTCGCAGTCGGCATCGACGTCGGACATCAGGTCGTGCCACCAGTAATCGCGATCGGGAATCATCTCGACGGGAGAGCCCGTTCGGCGCACGCAGACCACTTTCTGAACGGATGGCGATTTCGCGAGCGATTCATCGACCGCCTTCTTCAGTGGGACCTCTTTGCCACGCCGCCAGCCTGCATCGGCGGTGACGATCAGTTTGGCCTGGGCATCGTTGTTGCGGTCGGCTACGGCATCGGCACTGAAGCCACCGAAGATGATCGAGTGCGTGGCTCCGATGCGGGCACAGGCCAGCATGGCGATGGCGAGTTCGGGAATCATCGGCATGTAGAGCGTCACCCGATCGCCCGTCGTGACGCCGAGCTTTTTGAGGACGTTTGCAAACTTGCTGACCTCGCGGTGCAGATCCTGATAGGTCAGGACGCGACTGTCGCCCGGTTCGCCCTCCCAAATGATGGCCGCCTTGTTTTTCCGCCAGGTCGTCAGATGCCGGTCGAGGCAGTTGTACGACGCATTAATCTTCCCGCCGACGAACCACTTCGTTTCGGGCATCTCGCCCTGAAGGACGTGGTCCCACTTCTTGAACCAGTGGAGGTTGCCGGCCAGTTCGCCCCAGAATCCGGCGGGATCGTCCTTGGCTTGATTCCACATCTGCTGGTACTGAGCTTCGCTGCTGATATTGGCCTGCCGGGTGAAGTCGGCCGGTGGCGGAAAACTGCGTGTTTCCTGGAGGACGCTGTGAATGTTGTTGCCAGTCATGGGGGAGGTTCTCCTGAAGCAAATCGCGAGGCGGTCGGAACGGCAGGACCAGTCGAACGGGCGAGGATTAGACTCAGATTCGCGAACGAATGCCACGGAGCAGAAGTGGATAGTGGGCAGTGGATAGTGGATGGCAAGAAGCCAGATGGTCGTGGTCTTTCCGCCCACTATCCACCACCCACTATCATCCACCACCCACTTCTTCTGGCGGGCTTCCCACTCGCAGACTCCCCCGTTAGAATCCCCGGTCCGCTTACGAGGCAACCGGCGTTGGGACCGGATCGCCGGCGGAATCAGCCCAGAAACTTTGAGTAATCCTGATGGGAGGACTGTGTGGTCAAGTTGCGGTTGCGGGATAACGAGTCGGTCAATGATGCTGTCAAGCGGTTTCGAAAGTTGGTCGAACACTCCGGGATCAAGCGGGAGATGAGACGACGCGAGTTCTATGAGAAGCCGAGCGAGACCAGCCGCCGCATTCGTGTTCGCGCCGCTCGCCGCGCGAAAATCCAACGCATGGTCGGCGGTGGCGGTGCGACTCCCAGCGCCTGATCACGACGCAATCAGCCTGATCGCGAGATGGATTTGATTTTGCAGGCCGGCCCGTCCGGCCTGCGTCGTTCTTTGGAATGACGTCTGGCAGCGGCAGGGGTTTCTGGCGTGAACCGCTGCTCGAACAGGCTTGTCCGTGGCCCTGGTCACTCACCAGATTTCCCGCCACGCCATTCCCGAGTCACATTGTTGGAGCGGAATTCAGATCCGAGTTGCCACCACCTCCCGCGTCCCAGGCAGCGCAACTTGCAAATGCTCAAAAGCGGTTCGATACTCTGAACCGCGATGGATGGGGGCGAATCACCGGGCCTGCCAATCTCTCTCAGAGCACCACTCACAAGCGCCCGTAGCTCAGCTGGATAGAGCAACGGATTTCTAATCCGTCGGTCGGGGGTTCGAATCCCTCCGGGCGTAATGACTTTCTGCGACGACTGAGCGGCCTCACTCCTGCGACTGCAATTGCCGCACGGCCCTCATTTTCCTACAACCGGCGGGTTGTTCGAGGCGATGGCCAGGAAGTGCCGTTTGCTGGCGCCGATTGAATTCAGGGATGAATGCTCATGTCCACGCTCTGGCGACACCAACTGCTCTTAAGTCTGGTTGCGATTCTGGTCTTCTTTTCGAACCTCGGCGGATATCCCCTGTTCGAGGAAGACGAACCGAGAAACGCCGCCTGCGGGCGCGAGATGTTCGAGCGGGGCGACTGGATCGTTCCGACCTTCAACGCGCAACTGCGAACCGACAAGCCGATCCTCATTTACTGGCTGATGCAGGTCTCGTTTTCCCTGTTCGGAGTCTCCGAGTTTTCGGCTCGGTTTGGATCAGCCTTCCTCGCCGTGGGGACCACGCTGCTGACGTATCATCTCGGACGGAAACTTTACTCGCCCGAGACGGGTCTGCTGGCGGGCGTGATCGTGTGTACGTCGCTGATGTTTTCGGCGGTGGGTCGTTCGGCGACACCCGACTCGGCCTTGATCTTTTGTCTGACGCTGGCCTTTACCAGCTACGTGTGGGCCGTGGCCGCTCGACGAGGAGGGCACTTCAGCGGGGTGGCGAGCAGCAGTGCGGGATCGGCCTGGATCGAGTTGCTTCCCGCATCGCGAATGGCCTCGCTTCCCATGTACGCCGCGATGGGCCTGGCGATCCTGGCCAAGGGCCCGATCGGAGTCCTGCTCCCCTGCGCGATCATCGGGCTGTTGCTGCTGATCACGCGGCATCGCAACGAGGTGACGGCAGGAACGCTCTTGCCGCCGAGCGGCCCGTGGTGGCGACGCAGCATCGCGACGGCGATTCAAGTCATGCGACCGTCTCGCATTCTGGAGGCGAGCTGGAGGATGAGAGTTGTCCTCGGCGCAGCGGTCGTGTTGGCGATCGCGCTGCCGTGGTATGTCGCCGTGGGGCTGAAGACGGACGGTGCCTGGTTGCGGGGCTTTTTGGGAGATCACAACGTCGGCCGCTTCCTCGGTGCGAAGGAGAATCACAGCGGACCGATCTTCTACTATGTGATCGCACTCTTCATGGGTTGCTTTCCGTGGTCTGTCTTTCTGCCGTTGGCCGTCTGGCAACTGAGAAATCGGCTGGTGAAAGGGGACTCGTGGGGCGACAGCGATCGGTTTGTGGCGTGCTGGGCGGGCGTGTGGTTTATATTTTTCTCGTTCGCCAGCACGAAACTGCCCAACTATGTCCTGCCGATGTACCCGGCGCTGGCTTTGATTTCCGCTCGCCATCTGCGCGACTGGCAACTGGCGCCGGCCGGCTGCGGCTCGGTCTCGTTTCGACATTGTTGCCGCATACTGGCGGTGCTCGGTGTGGTCATGATGGCGGGGATCCCGGTTGCCCTTTCGATCCTGTTGCCGGGCGAGGAATGGCTGCTGTTGATCGGAGCCATTCCGCTGATGGGAGCCGCTCTCGCGTTTGTGGCCTCGCAGCGCGAACAGCGTCCCCGGGCGATTCGCATCCTGTCCGCCAGCGGCGTCGCCCTGGCCGTGCTGGTGGTGGGAGTCGCCCCCACTTGCATCGGCCCCCATCTAGACTCCCCGAAGTTGGCGGAGGCGGCGCGGCAGGTCGCGGGAACACCCGCCGTCGAACTGGCCACGATCGACTGTTTCTCGTCCAACCTGGTCTTCTACGCCGGGCACCCCGTTCGACAGTTGACCCAACCGGACGACGTGGCCCGGTTCTTTGCCGAGCATCCGCGAGGCTTCGTGATCGCCCGATCGGACAAACTCCAACGTGTGACCGAACCGATGCCGCAGATCGTCGAAGTCGCCAGGTACCGACGCTTCCTGCGCCACCATGAATTGGTGCTGCTCAGCCGACCGGCCAACGTGGCGCTGCACAAGCACGAGGTCGCTCGATAGACTGCGCCAACTTTCCGTTGTCTCACCGTGGCCTGACCGAGGTGCTTCGATGTTCGGAGTCGTGCCCGTACTCTTCCTGGTCGTGTTCGTGTTTGTCTTCGTCACGATTCTGATCGGGGCGTTTCAAACGGCGAAAATGTCGGGGAAAGTGTTCCAGCTCGTCGAGAAGCAACTCGACGAGCAGTTGTCTCGGCCGCCAGGCGGATCGCCGGTCGAAGCGGCCAAACTTCAGTGCGCTCACTGCGGCACGGCGGTTAGCCCAGGCGAGAAGTGCCCGAATTGCGGGGCGAGTCTCGTGTGACAAAGTCGGTCCGTCAGTCGCTACTCACGACTCACTTCACCCGGTCAGACTCGTTGCAGCACGTAGACGATGTCTTCCGTATCGGCCGTGATCTCGACGGGCGAGTCGATGTCGTAGCGGAAGTCGTACATGTCGAGCAGCCGGAGGCGGGGCTCCGTCACCAGCAGGTCAAACATCTGCACCGCCGTGTACGTGCGGAAGACCGTTTCGTCCTCGATACGGAACTGCTTCAGCGGCGTATAGACGTCGTAGGTCACGCCAATCCGCTCGGTCCGCTGCTTCGTGTCGGATCCGATCGACCAGAGCGTCGACACGACAGACAGATGGCCCCGCGTGGCCGACCACGTTTCGGTCGTGCATTGCTGCGGATTGATCGGCGTCAGGTGCAGTCCGAGAAAATACAGGCCACCCTTGTTGAGCGCATCGGCCATGCATCGCAAATGCGCCCGGGCGGTCTCTTCGCTGGGCAGGTGCCGCACCGTGTTGATCATGTTGAACGCGACATCGACCTTCTTCTTGACTGTAAAGTCGGCCATGTCTCCCACGACGGCGGTTGGTGGAAAGCCGTGTCGTTTGAGACGCTCGTTGCAGTACGCGATCGCCTTCTCGTTGAGATCATTTCCCGCGACCTCATGCCCCGCCTTGGCGAAGGGGAGCAGCAACCGTCCCGTTCCGCAGGCCGGCTCGAAGATGCGCCGGACAGGTCGCTTCGCGTACTTCGCAATGCCCGCCTGGAGAAAGTTGAATTCGGCCGCCCAGTCCGATCCAAAAATCAGGTCGTAGTACTTGGGAAAGTCGTACAGGTGGCCGGCGATGGTTTCCATGAGCTTCCAGATCGAAACAGAGACAACGGGAACGAACACGAGTCGCGAGACTTTAGCGACCGCCGCGGTCAAATGCGCGGCGCGAGACGGCTCATTTGCGGTGGTGTCAGGTAGCGAAAACCGACCGGCGCTGCACCGACGTTCGTGAAGACCGAATCGGCCAACAGGCGGTCAGCCGGTTTTCCTTTTCGTTTCCAGCACTGATTGGCTCGACTGCACCAGCGTCTGGAGCGTCACGAAGCCGTCATTGGCAGCCGCGGCACCCGACGAGTTCGAGGGACATGCCGAGCATCCACCCGAGCCGCACCCCTTCGTCGGCTCGTCGCGAAACAACCGCAGCGCGCGGCGAACAACGACCACCGCCGCCCACGCCACGCAGGCGATCACCGCGACAAACTGCCAGTCAAACGACATCGCGTCATTTCCAAAGCACAAGACGATTCACCACGGAAACCACGGAATTTCACGGAAGGAAATGAGAGGCAGTCAGACTCTTTCTCGCTCGACTGCACTGTTGCCGAACGCCGTTCCTCACTTCATCGCCGTTTTTTTTCTTCCGTGAAATTCCGTGTTTTCCGTGGTTCATTCTTCACGAGCGGCGGTACTCAGCCCTTTTCGGACCACTTCCAATCGGTGACGCCCGCCAGGTTGCGGATGCACTCGGTCGGCCAGCCTCCGCGCGACAGCGACACGATCGTTTCGGCGCACATGACCAGTGTGTCGCGCTGCGATTCGTGGTCGAGTCCCGCCACGTGGCCGCTCAGCAGCACATTGTTCATCGTCAGCAGTGGGCTGTCGGCGGGAAGCGGCTCGACCTCGAACACGTCGAGTCCCGCGCCACGCAGGTGGCCCGACTGCAAGGCGGCAATCAGGGCTTTCTCATCCACCAACTGTCCGCGCGCCGTGTTGATGAGGACCGAGCCGGCCTTCATCTTCGCAAAGGCCGCCGCGTTCATGATCTGTTTCGTTTCCGGCATGACCGGCAGATGGAGCGACACGTAATCCGAACGGCTTAGTAACTGGTCGAGGCTCACCAGTTCAATGTCCCATTTCTCGATGAACTCGCGGTTGGGAAACGGTTCGTAGGCGATGACCTTCATTCCCAGGCCGACGGCGCGCGTCGCGACCGCCTGACCGATGCGGCCGAGTCCCACGAGACCCAACGTCGTTCCAAGGATGCGCGGCGTGGCGGGACGAACCCAGGCACACTTTCTCACCTGCTGGTCCTGGCGCGGGAAGCCGCGTCCGACGCCGAACAACAGAGCGATGGTGTGCTCGGCCACCGCGTGATGGTTCACGCCGGGAGTCGTCGCCACGATCACGCGGCGGCGGTCGGCGGCGGCCATGTCGATCGCATCGTACCCGACACCCGTGCGCGAGAGGACTCGCAACTTGGGGCACGCGGCGAGAACATGGTCCGGCCAGGGTTCGGACCCCGCGACGACCGCCACGCAATCTTGCACAAGCGGGAGCAGGTTCGCCTCGGCGTACAGACTCACTCCGGGAGGCGACGGCACGATCTCGAAACCGGCGTCTTGCAGAATCTTCAAATGCGGGCCTTCATTGGTGTTGAGCGCCGTGCAAGCGACTTTGGGCATGGGTCACAAACCTCTCGCGGTGACAGGGGAAATGGGCCAGGCAATTGTCCGACGGGGGGAAACTATCGCAACCGCTGCGCGACTGCCAGTCATGCCGGATCGTCTTGTCGAGTTGGGAATTGGAACGAACCCCGGCTAGAATCCGGGCTCGATTGAGATTGAATGTCAACGCCCTGACTCCGGCAGCCGTGATGCAACTCGTCCCGCTCGAACTGATGGTGACTGGCGAATCTGGGAAGGTCCACGATGTGGACGGATCTCCCCAGTTCGTGGTGCGGCTTCAGGAACTGGGCCTGCAGGCGGGGGCGGAGGTTCAAATGGTGAAGACCGGCACTCCCTGCATTCTGGCCATCAATCAACAACGGTTCTCGTTGCGGTTCGACGACCAAGCAACCGTCCTGGTGGAAGTGACTCGATGAGCACCTTGAACGAACTGCGCGAGATCGGTCAACGGGGGCGAATCATCGACATCACCGGTGATGACGCCGTCTCCGTCCGGCTGATGGAAATGGGGCTGACCGACGGCGAGGAGATCGAACTGATCGGCTTCGCGCCGCTGGGTGATCCGATCGAGTTCCTGATCCGTGGCTATCGCCTGTCGCTCCGCAAGGCCGAAGCGGCGC
>JANODP010000193.1:0-1707 GCA_031412755.1 Schlesneria sp.
AGCAACGCCGCGGACCGGGAGAAGTCTCGCCGCCGAATGCCGGTCGTACCGGTTGTGCCTGCGAAGCGGGGGAGCACACCAATCCGGGTGACTCTTCGGAGCGGGGCGGCGTAAGCCCCCTGGTTCTTGGGCGTCAGCCCGTTCACCGTCTCCACGAAGAGCCAGGGGGCTTACGCCACCCCGCTCCGAAAATCATCGGAACGCGCCGGCTCTCGATGCACGCCACCAACAACGTGACATGCCATCAACAACGTGCTCGCAGCGACAACAAGAGATAACGTTGTCGTCGGCTCCATCGCTTCCAGCCAACTTGCCCTCCGTTCGGCCTGTCCCGTAAAGTGGCACACGAATGATTGAGGCTCTCAACTTTGGAAAGGTGATTCGCAGTGCAAGCTCAGATCGTGTTGCTTCCCGGTGACGGGATTGGTCCGGAAGTGGTGGCTCAGGGCGAGCGCGTGCTCGTCGCGGTGGCGGAGAAATTCGGGCATTCGTTTTCGTTCTCGACGTGCCCGATCGGCGGCTGTGCCATCGACGAGTTTGGCGATCCGCTCCCCGAACAAACTCTCGCCACGTGCAAGTCGTCGGACGCGATCCTGCTCGGCGCGGTGGGCGGTCCGAAGTGGGACGATCCGAACGCGAAGACGCGACCCGAAGCGGGGCTGCTCAAGATTCGGAAAGAGCTGGGCCTGTTCGCCAATCTGCGGCCGATTTCGGTGTCGCCGCATCTGATCAGTGCCTCGCCGCTCAAGACCGACATCGTGCAGGGGACCGACATCCTGTTCTTCCGCGAGCTGACCGGTGGACTCTACTTCGGCAAGTCGGGGACAGAGACCAACCCGGACGGGGGCGAGACCGCTTACAGCACGATGATCTACAGCACGCACGAGATCGAGCGGATCGTGCGTCTGGCGGGAGAGGCCGCGCGCGGACGACGCCAGAAAGTCACCTCGGTCGACAAGGCGAACGTGCTCGAAGTGTCCAGGCTCTGGCGCAAGACGTTCGAGCGGGTGATGAAGGCCGAGTTTCCCGACGTGCAGATCGAGAACGTTCTCGTCGATGCGATGGCGATGCACCTGATCTCGCGGCCGCGCAGCTTCGACGTCGTCGTGACCGAGAACCTGTTCGGTGACATCCTGACCGACGAAGGCTCGATGCTGCCGGGTTCGATGGGGATGCTGCCGTCGGCGTCAATCGGCTCATCCGGTCCGGGGCTGTACGAACCGATTCACGGCTCCGCCCCCGACATCGCGGGCAAGGGGATCGCGAACCCGTTGGCCACGATCCTGGCGTCGGCCATGTTGTTGCGGCACTCGCTCAAACTCGAAGCCGAAGCCGCCCTGATCGAACGGGCCGTCGATCGAGTCCTCGCTAAGGGCCACCGCACGGCCGACCTCGCCGCCGGCGGCTCGAGCATCGGCACCGCCGCGATGGGTTCACTGGTCCTGGCCGAGCTTGAGGCGTGAACCACGTCCGGCCGCAACTGAGAAACTCCCGAGCGGGGCTGGCGAAGTTCGAGTCAACCGCTCGCCAATCGAGCCGGTCACTTTCGTGTTGCTCCTTCCACTCACCAAGGCAGGCTGTCCATGAATCGCATCGTTGCCCTGAGTCTCCGGCTGCTTCCCACTAGCCCGACGCGCAAGCGAGGGGTTCGGTCACGACGAACGCTCAACCCTCGCTTGCGCGTCGGGCTGGTGGTGGGCTGTACGC
>JANODP010000194.1:0-5311 GCA_031412755.1 Schlesneria sp.
AGCCTGTCCCGCGTCATCCGCCCCACCGCCAACGACCTCGACAACCCCCAACTCCTCCACAGACTCGCCAAGACGATCGCTCCTACCAAAACTTGACTCAAAGAGTCATATTTGGAACTCGAAGGAGTCCACGCACCCTACTCGGACTCCTGACTTCGTGCCAGATCGCCCTCTTCCAGCACGGCGATGTCGGGCAGGTGTCGGTAATCGTCGTTGAAGTCGAGGCCGTAACCGACGACGAAGGCGTTCGGGATCTGGAAGCCGAAGTAGTCCGGCGCGGCATCGACTTCGCATCGCCCCTGCTTCCAGAGCAGCACCGCCGTGCGAATGCTGGCCGGGCGATGCCGCTGCAATTCGTCGAGCAGTCGCACCATCGTTCGTCCCGTGTCGAAGATGTCATCGACCAGCAGAACGTCGCGCCCGGCGATCTCGGGCATCAGGCCCAGGCCGACGGAGAGCGAGCCGGGCTCGGTCGTCGGCCCGCCGTAGCTGGAGGCCTGCACGAAACCGACCCGGTGCGGCACCTGCACGGACCGCATCAAGTCGGCCACGAGAATCACGCTGCCGTTGAGGACTCCCAACAGGGTGAGCGGTTTCCCGCGATAGGCTTCGCCAATGGTCCGCCCCAACTCGGCGACTCGCAGCGCGATTTGATGGGCGGGAATCAGCGTGTACATGGGCGGGACCGAGCGTGCGGGGAAGGTTGTCGATCGGCGGCCATTTGCCTTGGCACGACCGTGGGCCTAACTTACCGCAGCCGTTCCCCGATTACAGCCCATCCGCTCACGAGAGGCTTCTGAGTGACCTGGTCTTCCGAACTGCTGGCCGACAAGCCGGCCGATCTCTTCGTCCCCGAGTCCGCTGCTTTACCGAGAGGCGTCGTCCTGTTTCTGCACGGGTACGACGGCGTCACGCTGCGCGACAACGTCGCGTACACCGGTGAACTCGCGCGGCACGGGCTGGCCTGCCTCTGTCCGCTCGGTCCGCAGTGTTGGTGGACGGACCGGGTTCATCCGCCCTTCGACTCGCGCGTGAGTCCGCTCGAATTCCTGGTGCGGCACGTCCCCGAGTTCTGTCGCGCCCGCTGGCAGATCGAACCACCGCGGATCGCGCTCTGTGGAGTCGAGATGGGAGGACAGGGAGCGCTGCAGGTGGCCTATCGTCACGCGCGGCAGTTCCCGATCGTCGCCGCCATTTCACCCAAGGTCGATTTTGAAACGTGGTACGGTCACGGAACGTCGCTCGACGACATCTTCCCCACGCGCGAAGCGGCCCGGCAGGCGACGGTGATTCTGCACCTCCACCCGCTCAACTGGCCCAAACACCAGTTGCTGCTGTGCGACTCGCTGGACAACTACTGTCGCGACGGCGTGCAGACGCTGATGAGCAAGCTCTCGTCCACCGGCATCCCGTTCGACGCCGACACCGAGACGACTCACGGCGGCTTCGGCTGGGCCTATGCCAATCACATGGCCTCGCGCGCGGTTGGCTTTCTCGCCGAGCGACTGATGTCCGAATCATGACCGACGCCCGAAGTGCGGATGACCGATCGCAGGCAATGACCAAAAGTCGAGCCACCGTCTGGCGCGGGGAGATCACGATCCGACTGCCGACGGACGCTGGTTTGACGAGCGCCATCACGTTACGGCCAAGGTTGTGTGGGAGAACGGGTTCGTGCTTAATTCTGTCGCTCTCGACGAGAGAATCTGCTTGACATCACGATTTTGCCAAGTCAAACTCGCACCACCTTACAGCGATCCAAACGGCCCGTTCGGGCTTGATCGTGTTTTTGTTTCATTTCTCGGTTTCTGCAGGAGGATGTCATGTTAGGTGCTTCAAGATCACGTCAGGTCAGGTCGGGTTTCACGCTCATCGAACTGTTGGTGGTGATTGCCATCATCGCCGTGCTCATTGCTCTCCTGCTACCCGCCGTGCAGCAGGCGCGTGAGTCCGCCCGGAAAACGCAGTGCAAGAACAACTTGAAGCAGATTGGTCTGGCGCTGCACAACTACCATGACACCTACGATCAGTTTCCCGCAGCCATCATTTTTCCCGCCTACAAGTCTGCGGCGAACTGTGCTCTCGATGGTCAAACGTACAATCTGAACACGACCGGCTGGACGATGCTGTTGCCGTACTTCGATCAGGGCGCACTTTACGGCACTTATGATTTCAACAGGGCATCCAGCACGGCCTATGCCAGTGGAGCCCCCAACGGGTTGCCGTTTGCCGGTGGGCCCACACTCGTCAATCCAAACCTGATGGTGACTCAGAAGGTTCTCACCGCATTGCATTGCCCGTCCGATAACGGACCGAGGGTCTACGACAACCCCGGCGGAACCGATTACAGAGCGGACAAGGCCGGGACTTCAAACTATCTGTTCTCCGGTGGCGATCTTCATGAGCAGACCCGTTCCTATCAAGCCTACGCGTCATCCAGCAACGTGCTTCCCAATGGAAAGTCCGTGCTCCGTCAGGGATTCTTCGGTGTGGACTCCTCTGGCAGCATTCGCGATGCGAGCGATGGAACGAGCAACTGTTTCCTGGTGGGCGAGAGTCGCCGAGTCAAGTCAAACACGGCTTACATCCCCACGTGGGGCCAGGGGAAATGGGTGTCGGTGATCGGTCGCATCGCCACCGGAGCCTCGACAACCGTGGATAACAATTGCCGCTTTCACCTCAACTCGAATGACGGTGATTGTCTAATTCCACCGACTGCCACCAGGGGTTCTTATGCCTGGGTGTATTCCAGCCCGCATGACGGCGGGGCTCATTTTTTGATGGGCGATGGAACCGTGCGGTTTGTTGGCAACAGCATCAATCATCAGTTGCTCATGCAGCTCAACCAGATCAAGGATGCTCAGCCTGTTGGTGAGTTCTAGCGATCCGGAAACGGGCCGCCGTTACCTTCTGCGAGACGTGGTTGCTTTCTGCCTTCCTGGAGACTTGATTGATGCGACGAACGATGACCGTATCGATGTTGGTTTTGATGTGCCTTGCCCCCTGGCTCACGGTGGGATGCGGAGATGGGACGTCATCCACCAAACAAATCCCCAATACGCCGGGGGCGGCGGAAATGGTTTCACCGGATGAAACGAAGCCGTAAGTCGCCCTGCCGCCTTGCTTCGCCCGTCCATCGTGCAGCGACAGCCCGACCTCGTTGATGACGTCGGGCTGTCTGTTTTTCGCCAGACATGACATCATTTGATTCCACCGCGTCAACCAAGTGACCGCCACCGCGCTAGTGGAGATTTAATGGCCGACGTCGGATTTGATGATCTTCTCGTTGGCTTTCTCGATCAATGTCGGAGGGTGCTATGTCGAGGAACTCAAGGTCACGTTGCCACCGGGCAGGCTTCACGCTCATCGAGTTGCTGGTCGTCATTGCGATTGCGGCGACGCTCATTGCCCTGTTGCTGCCCGCGGTACAGCGGGCGCGCGAGTCGGCCCGGCGAACGCAATGCCGGAGCAACCTGAAGCAAATCGGTCTGGCACTTCAGAACTACCACGACACGCACAGCATCTTCCCGCCGGCGCTGATCAACTCCGGCGACTGTGCCAACACCAGCTTCTATTCTTTCAGCTTGAACCACACCGGCTGGACGATGCTGCTGCCGTATTTGGATCAGGCACCGCTGTACGGCCAGTTTGATTTCGACATCGCCTCCGGGCCATCGCAACGGCCGTCCGCGCCGCCCGTGGTGGGCCTGCCGCCACAGGCTCCCACGAGCACCATCCTTCAGATGTTGCTGTGCCCCTCCGATGAATCGCCCCGGTTGTACACCTCCACCAGCAACGGGACCGAGTACCGCGTGAAGAATGCCGCCCCCAGTAACTACGTGTTCGCCGGAGGACGCAACGGGGAGGACGCCCAGATCTACAGCGTGTACTCCAACCTGACGGTGGTGCTGCCCAACGGATTGTCTGTCCGGTATCTCAGCGCGTTTGGAAACAACGGAGCTGCCCGCATGGGGGACCTGCGTGATGGGGCGAGCAACACGATCCTGGTCGGCGAATCGGTGAAGACGCACTCGTACACCAACGACTGGACTCCGATCTGGGGACAGGGGAAGCACGCGGGAATTTACGGTCGAGTCGTGGCCGAGCCGGTCGGGTCGGTCAATTACTTCAACAACCAGCGTTTTCGCATCAACGAGCCTTCCGGCAGCACCCGTGCGGGCACGAATCCCACCAACGCTCATCTGCCCTATGCCTGGGTCTTCTCCAGCAAGCATGCGGGAGGGGCACATTTTGTGAAGGGAGACGGCGGCGTGGTCTTCCTCAGTCAAAACGTCGACTGGATCATCTTCAATTACCTGAACTACATCGCCGACAACCAGCCCATTGGTGAGTTCTGAAGTTTTGGGAATCGCACGCAGCGGCGGACGTCACCCAGCGCAGGCACGTCACCGTCACGGCTTGATGCGGCGAATGGCGTCGTCATCGCCGCAGTCTTCCGGTCATCCCACCGCTCTGCAAGTGCTCCTGGAAAGCCGGAGGTCGCATGCTGTCTCAGTTCACGGAACTCGCCGGTGTTCAAAGTCCCCGATTTCTGTATGGGACCGCCTGGAAGGAGGACGAAACGGAACGTCTGACCGGGCTGGCTCTGCAACAGGGGTTTCGTGGGATCGATACCGCGAACCAGAGGCGGCATTACCACGAAGCGGCGGTCGGGCAGGCCCTCGCGGCTGCGATCGCGCGCGGCTTGGTCGTGCGCGATGACCTGTTCCTCCAAACCAAGTTCACCTTCCAGTCCGGTCAGGATCATCGCCTCCCTTACGATCCCAAGGCCCCGATTCCGCTCCAGGTGGAGCAGTCGTTCGCCAGCTCACTTGAGCATTTGGGCACCGAGTTCGTGGACTCGTATGTGCTGCACGGTCCGACTCAACGAGTCGGTCTGGCTGCGCCCGATTGGGCGGCCTGGCGCGCGATGGAGGCGATTCACGACAGCGGCCGGGCGCGTCTGCTCGGAGTCAGCAACGTCACACTCGAACAGCTCCAAGCCCTGTGCCGGGAGGCGCGCGTCAGACCGCGCTTCGTCCAGAATCGCTGCTATGCCAGCCGGGGTTGGGATCGCCACATCCGGGAGTTCTGCGCCGCCCACGAACTGGTCTATCAGGGGTTTTCTCTACTGACGGCCAACCGTGACGTGATGGTCCGACCTGAACTGGCACACATCGCCAAACGTCACGGTCGGACTGTCAGCCAAATCATCTTTCGATTCGCACTCGATGTCGGCATGCTCCCTCTGACCGGGACCACCGATGCCGATCACATGCGTGCGGACCTCGACGTCTTCGACTTTCAGCTC
>JANODP010000195.1:0-3641 GCA_031412755.1 Schlesneria sp.
GGCAGAACGATGCGGGCAGAACGATGGAAGAAAGAAACGGCTGCGAAAGTTCGTCTTCATCATTCTGCCCCCATCGTTCTGCCAGTCCTGATTTGAGGATGACTCAATCGACGTAAACAAATTCATTGGCGTTCAGCAGCATGCGGCAAAGCTGAGCCAGTCCGCCGGACTTCAACAGTGTGACGGCGGCGGGCGGTTCGTCGACCTCCGGTAGCCGACCGAACGCCAGCGCGAACGCTCGACCGACCTGAGCTTCCGGTGCCGTGCCGGCCTCGCGCTCGACCCGCTCGGCGAAGTAGTCCGCCTGACGCAGCATGAAGTCGTTGTTCCACAGGGCCAGCGACTGCAGCGCCGTCGTCGTCACGTTGCGGGCGGGTGTGAGGTTCGCCGGGTTCGGACAATCGAGCGTCGTCAGAAACTGCTGCGGCGTGGTGCGGACCACGAAACGATAGACCGACCGTCGCCACAATTCCGGCTTGTCCGGCGTGAGGTACGTGTAGATCGGCGCGTAGGCTTCGGTGTACTCGAAGTCGCGATAGCCGGGGCCGAACATCTCGCGGTTCAACTTGCCGCTGACCGCCAGCACCGCGTCGCGCAGCGACTCGGCATCGAGACGCCGCGGGTTCATGCGCCACAGCAGGCGGTTCGCGCTGTCGACGTCCTGCGCGGCCGAACGACGCGCGGCCGACTGCTGCCGGTACGTCGTGCTCGTGCAGATCAGCCGGTGCATCTGCTTGAGCGACCAGCCGCTCTTCGCGAACTCGTCCGCCAGCCAGTCGAGCAGTTCGGGATGAGTCGGCCTCCCACCACCGAAGCCGAAATCGCTCGGCGTCTCCACCAGGCCCACTCCAAAGTGATGGTGCCACAGCCGATTGACGAGCACGCGGCGAGTCAACGGATTCGCCGGGCTGACGATCCATTCGGCCAATGCCCGGCGACGCTCGCCCTCGCCACCCTCGACGTGCAGTTCGCCCGACAGGCCGGACAGACAACTCAGGGCACCGGGCGTCACGGCGTCTCGCGGCTGCTCGGGATCGCCGCGATGGAGCACGTGTACGACGGGCGAGGGCTCACCGACAACCGCATACACCTTCGCCGCAGACGGCAGCGATTGCAGTTCCCGTTCGAGTTGCACCAGCCGTTGTTCCAGCCCCGCCAGTTCGGTCCGTTGTGATTCCGTCAGTTCGGCGGGCTTGGCCGCCACCAGCCACGGATCGCCGAAGCAAATCTGGTCGTGCCCGATCCCGTTGCCGTTGTCGGTCGCCATCAGCGTGAGGAACCGAGCCTCCGCCAACAAAGACACCTCAACAGGAATCGGCCCATCGTCGCGACCGATGGCCGTGCGCTGCGCCTTCAATTCCCCATCGACATAAACAAAAAAACTCGCACCCGCTTTGGGCGTCTGACCGAAGTAGCCGGCCGCCGCGATGAACTTCATTTCGGCCGGAGCCCCCGCCTTGCGAAGCTCCGCCAGGTCGAACGTGATGGCCGCATTGGCATGCAACGACAGCAGCGAGTGATCGCCCGCCGCAAAATCGGTCTCGCCGAGTTTCGTCGAGAACTGCGAGTTGACCGGGCCGAAGCGGATCGCGTCCCAGACCTGCCCCGACGTCTTCGGCACTCCCTTCACACGCAGCCCCGTCGAGGAAATCGGCGTCCCATCCTCCGCCGCGTCGGGAATGACAACGCCATCGACGAACTTCACCGCCGACTTCGCAAACGTGTTGGGCTTCACATCGTCGAGGAACCCGCGCTTCTCCGGCTGAGTTTTCCCCGAGCGCGGATCGATGCCGGAACCGACCTTCCCCGAGCCGCGACCATCTCCCCCGCCGACGATGTCCGCCAGATTCAGATGAACTCCGCGCAGCCGCGAGACACCGGCGCGGACGGTCTCTCGTTCGGTGGTCAGCTTCTGCCGCAGTCCGTCGACTCGTCGCACTTCCGCCGGGTCGCTGTCGCGATCGCCCCGCTTCACCCCGGCGAAGACGGACCAGAGCTGGTAGTACTCGCGCTGCGAAATCGGATCGAGCTTGTGATCGTGGCAGCGGGCGCAGTTGACCGTCACGGCACACGCCGCAGTCAGCACCTGCGTGACCATATCGTCGAGGTCGTCGGCCCGGGCGGCCCGTTTTAGAACGTCCGACTTCGTCTCCACCTGCCCGACAAAATCCCACGGCCCGGCGGCGAGAAACCCGGTGGCGATGACCGCCTGGGGATCGTCGGGCCGCAGCACGTCGCCGGCAATCTGCTCGCGCAGGAAGTCGTCGTAAGGCTGGTCCGCGTTGAGCGACCGGATGACATGGTCGCGATACGGCCACGCATTGTCGCGCCGCTGGTCCCGCTCGAAGCCGTGCGTGTCGGCGTAGTGCGCGATGTCCAGCCAATGCCTCGCCCAGCGCTCGCCGTAGTGCGGCGATTTGAGCAGGCGGTCGACCAGTTTCTCATAAGCCCGCGGGTCCGCATCGGCGACGAACGCCTCGATCTCCTCGGGCGACGGCGGCAGGCCGAGCAGATCGAACGACAACCGCCGAATCAGCGTCCGCCGGTCGGCCTCGTCCGCCGGCGCGAGCCCCTTCTCCTCCAGCGACGCGAGCACAAACCGATCGAGGTCATTCCGCGCCCACTGTTCCCGCTTGACCTGCGGCACCGCCGGACGCCGCACCGGTTGAAACGACCACCAGTCGCGTCCCCCCGCGATGCTCTCCTTGAGTTTCACGTTCTCCGGCCACTCCGCCCCGGCGGTGATCCACGCCCGCAGCCGCTCCACCTCCCCCTTCGTCAGCGGAGCCCCCAAGGGCGGAGCCCCCTTGGCCGGCATCTTCGGCTCGTCGCCCGACACCATCTCGATCAGCAGACTCTCGTCCGGCTTACCCGCCACGACCACGGCCCCGGTCTCGCCCCCGCGCAGAAACTCCGCCCGCGACGAGAACGACAATTCCCCCTGAGCCTTCTCCGTCGAATGACACCGCAGACAGCGCTGCTCGAAGATCGGCCCCACGTCCCGCGCGAAGTTGACCGGCTCGGCCGCTTCGCCGTCTGCAGACCAGCCGCCCGCCAGACGGCCCAGAATGACCATCCCCAGAATCGCGAGCCCATTGCGATGCAACCTCATCAACCGGTCTCCATCTGTGTGAAGCCGCCGAACTCGCACAGCCACGCCAACCCGCTCCCGCCCCACACGGCCCGAGCGGCCCCGGCATTCTGCGACCGGCCATCGAGGACGTCAATCGCCTGATAAAGACCATTCAGAGACGCGGCAGGCGTCCGCCGAACCTAGCGGTCGCTCCCCCGTCGAGTGGCTGGAATGCCGACCGACCCTTACGATGCCCCAGCCCCCGTCGGTTGTCGAAGAGGATCACAGACATGGCGAACAATCCGGAAACACCGAAACCAAAGGCCGTTCCACTCCCGGACCAACCGGGCGGCCCAGGCTGGCAGCCGGTTCCGGGCGTGACGCTACGGCTTACCCTCAGAGGGCATACGGGCTTCGTGGGTCGAATCGCTTGGTCGCCGGATGGAAAGTGGCTGGCCTCACCCTCCTATGACAATAAGATCCGCATCTGGAACGTGGTCACGGGCTTGTTGGTCCATATCTTGGCAGGGCATACCGGTACGGTCTATAGCGTGGCATGGTCGCCAGA
>JANODP010000196.1:0-2467 GCA_031412755.1 Schlesneria sp.
GGCTGACGCCGCCCGGCTCACCTCGTTTCCGAGAGCAACAATTGTCCGATCCCGAGAACCGCCTCCTCTGGCATTTCCCTCGGCGGCGTCTGTCGGCCGAAGAGGTTCGCGATGCGATGCTGTCGGTATCGGGACGCATCAACCTCAAGGCAGGCGGGCCGAGCGTGATTGTCCCCGTCGATCCCGAGTTGGTGCAGTTGCTCTACAAACCGTCGCAATGGTCCGTCACCAAAGACGCGACCGAACACGACCGGCGCTCGGTCTACCTGATGGCCAAGCGCAACCTGCGTCTGCCGTTTCTGGAGAACCTCGACGCCCCCGCGCTCCAGACAAGTTGTGCCCGCCGCGAATCGAGCACGCATGCGCCTCAAGCGTTGGAGATGCTGAACGGCAGTTTGTCGAATGACCTCGCCGCCGCGTTCGCTCGACGGTTGGAACAGGAATCGAACGGTGATCCGGATCGCCTCGTCGACCGCGCGTTTCGACTGGCCCTCGGACGACCACCACTGCCCGACGAACGAAAACGGTCGCTCGACTTCCTGCGAGAGCAGCCTCTGACCGAGTTCGCGTTGGCCCTCTTCAATCTCAATGGGTTCTTGTATGTCCCCTGATCAAGTAGCCTTCATCGCTCCGCGTGAAGATAGCCGAGCGCGAGTTCAACGCTGATTGTTCAACCGACCTCTCCACTGGCACGGCTGTCTTCACGCGGAGCGGTGAAGGCTACTTTGAAGGCAAAACCAAAAACTGACTCAAGGAGTCAAGTTTCAAACTCGAAGAGGTCCACTCACACTACTGTGAATAAACGGGTTGTCCAATGTTCCCTGATTTCTTTTCTCGCCTGCCTCACAGCCGAGTGACCCGCACGCGGCGAGACTTCGTCCGCGATGCCTGCTGCGGTTTCGGCGGCCTGGCCCTCGCCTCGCTGTTGCACGACGAGCAGGTTCACGCCGGCACGTCCAATCCGCTCGCCCCCCGTGCGCCGCATCTTCCGGCCAAGGCGAAGTCGGTGATCTTCCTGTTCATGGCGGGCGGGCCGAGTCACATCGAGACGTTCGATCCCAAACCGCTGCTCAACAAACTCGACGGGCAGCCGCGGCCGAAGGAGTTCGGTGAGGCCAAGTACCAGTTCATTCAGAACGACGCCCGGTTGCTCGGTACGCGGCGGACGTTTCGCAAGTACGGCGAGAGCGGCATCGAGGTATCGGACCTCTTCCCGCACATCGCCGGCTGCATCGACGACATCGCCGTGCTGCGGTCGTGTCAGGGAGACATGGTCGTTCACTCGGCGGCGCAGTACGAACTCTTCTCGGGCCGCCTCGTGCCGGGGTTTCCGAGCATGGGCTCGTGGATGCTGTACGGTCTCGGTGCCGAGAGCCGTTCACTCCCCGCCTACGTCGTGATGCCCGACCCGAAGGGAGCGTTGGAGGCGGGCCAGCCGATGTACACGCACGGCTTTCTCCCCGCGGTCTATCAGCCGACGATGTTCCGCCCCGGCGAGCGTCCCGTGCTGAACCTCGACCTCCCCGCGAACGTCGATCCGCGAAAGCGGCGACAGACGCTGCAACTGATCCGCGATTTGAACGAGTCCACGCTCGCCCCCGACGACGAGGAATTCCACGCGCGGATCAACGCCTACGACGTCGCCTTCCGCATGCAGACCGAAGCCCCCGAAATCCTGGACCTCTCGCGCGAGCCCCAAGAAACAAAAGACCTCTACGGGATCGGCACCGAACCGACGCACGATTACGGCCGCCGCTGCCTCCTCGCGCGGAAGCTGGTCGAGCACGGCGTGAGGTTCGTCTGCGTCGTCTCCGGCGGCGGCCCCGGCAACATGCAGTGGGACGCCCACGGCGACATCGAAGAGAACCACCTGCGCAAGGCCGCCGAAACCGACCAACCCGTCGCCGGCCTGCTCCGCGATCTCAAGCGCCGAGGCCTCCTCGACAGCACACTCGTCCTCTGGGGCGGCGAGTTCGGCCGCTCCCCCGAAGCCCAATCGGGCAAAGGCCGCGACCATCACAACCTCGGCTTCACCATGTGGATGGCCGGCGGCGGCGTGAAGGGAGGCCAGGTCGTCGGCGCCACCGACGCGATCGGCCTGCACGCGATCGACAAGCCCTACCACTTCCGCGACATCCACACGACCATCCTGCACCAACTCGGCCTCGACCAGCACCAGCTCACCTACCCCCACCTCGGCCGCAACGAACGCCTCACCTTCGTCGAAGGCAAACTCATCCGCGAGATCGTGTAGGTCAAATAGGGCTTGGTTTAAACCGCTCCGGATTCGGATGACAGTTGCCTTCTCCGGTCCCCTCGCCCCGGCCTTGCGGGGAGAGGGTTAGGGTGAGGGGTCTTCCTTGAGGATGTTGCCTAGACTTGAACCATGCCTCAAATAGCCGTTGGTCGTCTTGGAACTGACGACGACGGCCCCATTTCTCTTCCGTGTCACAGAAATTAGCCGCGC
>JANODP010000197.1:0-13804 GCA_031412755.1 Schlesneria sp.
CCCCCGAAGACGGGCGGGAGAGGGGACAAGAAACAGCGACCACCAAATAACGACTGCACCCGCGGACGTCGATCAGCCAAGTTCGAGTTTGACCGACAGACGCGATAGCATCGAGTCCGCGAATCAACCTTTGTCAGATGCGAAGAATCATGAGTCAACTGCCTCCGCAAGAATTGCTCGACGCCACGCATCGATTCCCCGGCAAATTCCTGTTCAAGGCGATCGGTCGCTGCGAGGACGAATTCGCCGCGCGGGTGGTGGCCGTGGTGCGCGAGGCCCTGTCTCACGACTTCGACCCGCCTCACGAACTGCGTCACACTTCGGGAGGCCGCCACGTGGCGGTCACCGTCGAACCGTGGGTCGAATCGTCCGCGCAGGTGCTGGTCATCTTCGCTCGAATTCGCGAGCTGCCCGGGCTGGTGATGCTGATGTGAGGCGAAGGACCGGCGCGGCAATCAGTGTCCCCTCGTGGCGGATGCTGCCCGTGCCTGAACCGACGCTGGCGTGTCGGCCACGAGACGCACGCTGGGACAGGACACGGCTGCACAGCGAACCTGCCGTTCGCGGCCGCGTTTCCCGATGCCAACTTGGTTTTGACAGGTTTTTCGCTTCCGACTACAGTCCCGCCCGCAACGACGAGCCGAAGGATCGGCTCGGCAGATTGAGGGTGGTCCCGTGCGAGGACCACCCGGCTCTACAAGGCAAGGACGGCCGAGTGAACTCATCGCCGCGCGTGCTCGTCATCGACGGGTCATCGGATACGGAAACCGTGCTCAAGGCCGTGCTCGAACCGCGCGGAACGTCGGTCGGGCGCCGTCGCGACCATCGCTTTGCGTCTGCGCTCGATGGGTCTGCCTCCCCGGGGGTCGTGGTCATCGACCTTGATGCGGAGCCTGACGCACTTCGGATGGCCTCTCCGTGGCAGAATTCACCGCGGGTCATCCTCGGTTCGAACCGCCCACCCGTCGCGGTGCAAGGCGAGCGATTTCTCGCGAAGCCGTTCCAGTATCCCGAACTGGTCCGACTGATCGAGGAACTGCTCGACGAGAACGCTGCAGCGTGAATCCGCAAGGTCAGCCGGGGTGCCGACGATTTCCCACCGACTCGGGAAATGTGCCTCGCCGGTTTTGTGGCGCGCGAGCCAGCTTCCCGGTGTGGAACCCTGCGAGCCTGACCGCACGCCGCAATCGTGTCATCCATGACGAAAACGTCTTCCGGCGGTTGTCAGGCGTGCCGATCGCGCGGATAGTATGCTGCTCGCGGCGGCGGCGAGCCCACTGGATGGCACGCCCGCGCGGGTGACTCATCGGATGGTCGTCGTGAACAGAGCATCGCTACTCGTCGTGCAGGGAGTCGAACAAGGCGCGCGCTTTGAATTGGGCGAGCAACCCGTGGCGATGGGGCGGGGCGTTCAGAACGAGGTCCGCATTCTCGACACGGAGGTCTCGCGACTGCACGCCACGATTCAGCGCGTGCAGGACACGTTTGTTCTGACCGACCGCAACAGTTCGAACGGCACACTCGTGAACGGCGTGGCGGTGCGCTCGCATTCGCTGGCCGATGGCGATCTGATTCAACTGGGGCATACGCTGCTGCTGTTCGCCGATGCCGAGCGGGAGAGCCAATCGCATACCGCCGCCGAACGCGTTCACCTCTTGCAACGGCACGACCCGGCCGATCGTTCGAGCATCGTCAGTCAGATCGATCGCCCGATGCTGTTGCCTTCGGCTCCCGCGATTCCCGCCGGCGAAGAGAGCTCGCCGTCCAATCTGACCGTGCTGTACCGGATTGCCGAGGAGGTCGTGAGGCCGTCGGTCTCGATGGAACAATCGCTCCAGCGCATCCTCGACCTGACCATTGAGGCGGTCGGCGCGGATCGCGGATGCGTGTTGCTGACCGATCCGCAGTCGGGCGAGATTCGCCCGCGAGTGGCCAGTCAGCGTGGAGCGGTCGATCCCGGTTCGCGGATGCCGGTCTCGCGCACGATCGTGGATTATGTCCTCAAGAATAATCAGGGCGTGCGCACGACGGATGCCCAGCACGACAGCCGCTTCGATCCGGCCCGCAGCATCGTGCAGGCGGGCATTCGCGAGGCGATGTGCGTTCCGATGCAGGGCCGCCACGAACTGATGGGCGTGATCTACATCGACATCACCACGCCGGCCGATCGACTGTTGCTGCAGGGGAAGGCGGCCGGTTTTCGCGAGGATCAACTGCGGCTGCTGATCGCCATCGGTCGTCAGGCGGCCCTGGCCGTCGAGAACAACCGCTACCAGCAGGCCTTCGTCAAGGCCGAGCGACTGGCGGCGATGGGCCAGACGATTGCGACGCTCAGTCACCACATCAAGAACATCCTGCAGGGTGTGCGCGGCGGCAGCTACCTGATCGACATGGGGCTCAACGACCACAACGAGGACCTCGTCCGGAAGGGCTGGCACGTCGTCGAGAAGAACCAGAACAAGATCTATCACCTCGTCATGGACATGCTGACCTTCAGCAAGGAGCGTCAACCGGCCGTCGTGCCGGCTCAGCTCAACGAAACCGTGGGTGACGTGATCGAGTTGATGCAGGCGCGGGCGGAGGAATGCTCGGTCGAACTCCAGTTCCGTCCCGACGCGAACCTGCCGATGTGTCCGTTTGACCCCGAGGGGATTCATCGCGCGGTGCTGAACATCGTGACCAACGCCATCGACGCCGTGGAGGGTGCCGACCGGGCGTACGTCCTGGTTGAAACCGGCCTGCACGCCGAGTCCGACATGCTGTGGGTGGCCGTGTCGGACAATGGGCCGGGGATTCCGGAAGACCAGTTCACGCGGATCTTCAACGTGTTCGAATCGACCAAGGGGGCGCGCGGCACCGGGCTGGGACTGGCCGTCAGCCTGAAGATCATCCGCGAACACGGCGGCGACATCGCGGTCGAGAGCCGACTGGGCGAAGGTTCGCGGTTCACACTCGCCTGGCCGCGTGTCGAGGAGGAGCATCCCCCTGGCGGCCAAACGTCGGCGTGACGTCATTTCTGCCGTCCGGGCTGAAGTCCGGCTTTCGGAACAGCGGGACTTCAGAAGCCGACATTCTTTTTGTTGACCGGAGTTGTCGTGCCCGGCGTGACGGTCTTGGAACCCGGCGTCGATTCGGGTCCGGCCTTCTTCGCGATGCTGACTTCATCGACGCCGCGCACGTTGGCACCGATCGGCTTGCCCTCGGCCCAAGACACCGCCTGGGAACTCTTGTGCAATTCGAACGAACTCGGGCGCAGATCCTTCCATTTGATCGGCAGTTCTCCCGCGAGGTAAACCCCCTTGTCACCGGCCAGCATCCGCTGGTCATTCGATTTGCCCCACAACTGACGCCAGGCGGCGAGCCCCGTCTTGTCCGAAGTTCCCGACGAATCGCCGTCGCAGTGGAGGAAGTGGACGACCTGTTTGGCCACGCCGTTCGAGGCACCCCACCATTCGATCTGCTTCTGTTCCAACACCGGGCCCTCGCATCTCAACAATGCGGCCGAGCCGGCTTCACCCGCCTTGAACACCAGCGGCGGCACCACGGCGCAGCGTTCGACGAACAGCCGCAGCGGCGAACTGACCGGCTGGTCACTCCCGACCGCCGCACTCACTCGAATCGCCGCGCCTCCCGTCGAGAACGTGACGTGCTCGGCATCGATTGCTGTGAGCAGAGCGTCTCCCGCGCGAATGGGACGCAGGTCCAGGCCGTCTCCCCGAATCGCGACGATGCTGTTTTTGAGGATCACGTGACCCTGCCCCGATTCCACGCGGATGCCGCAGCCGAAGCCGGTCAGATAACTGTCTCGGCAGACGAGCGCCGGCGGATCGGCGGCTGGTGCGGCCGGGGCCGCGACCGACCATCGAATCAGTCCCTGCTGGTGAGGTCCGTCGGTCTCGGAACCCTGCAGGCGGCAACCGTTCAAGACGAGCGTCGCCTCGCTGGCGTGAACCAGCCAGGGCGGTGAACTCGGCTTGGCGCCGGTCGTCCCTTCGAGAACCGCATTCGTCAGTTCCAGCGAACCGCGTGTAATCGAAAATACGGCCATCGCATCCGGTGCCTTGCCCTCGCTCGTCTTGGCTTGCAGTCTCAGCGGAGTTCCGTCGATCTGGCGAAAGACGATGCGCAGCGACTTGCCCTCGATTTTCGCGGGCGTCATCAGGCAGAGACCGTTGCCCGACGCTTCGAACAGTGTCCCCGTTGGCCAATCGCTGCCGTTGAGGACGACTCCCAGATCCTGCTTCTTCAGATCGACCTTTCTGACCGAGATTGGTTCGGCGGGCTTCGCGACCAGCGCGGGCAATCGCGGTCGCATCGCCAGTACGGCGGCGCGCTGCTGTGACATGGCATCGGGAACAGCCAGCTTGGCGACCGGGCAGCCGGGCAATCCACCGCTGCTCGACTTGATCTCGCGATAGGCCAGTGAGCCGGCCTCGAATTCCTGCGGCAAGACGACACTCAGATCGGCGGGGACCTCATCGGGAAACGCCAGCTTGTGGAATTGCTTGGTGTCGTGTTTGGCATTCCACACGCGCTGCCAGGTCGCGGCATCCGTCACCTTGAAATCGGAACCGAGATCGACGAGTTGCTCGAAGCCCAGATAGAGCGAGCCCTTGGAGATCCACTTCAGTCGCGTCAGCCAGCTTTCGGTCAACGACCGAATCTGGGGCCAGCGCGCCGCCAGAATCAGTGACGAGTTTTCGGCGACTCCCTGCGCACAGCACAGAGAATCCAGCACCACCACGTCCGTGCGCGGCGGCTTGTTGCCGGAATCGGGCGAAGAGGAAACGTCGAAGACACACCGGCGGCCGTAAAGAGTCGAACGAACCACACGCACGATTCGCCGCGGCTTGTGCGTCACCACATCGGCGGCGGCGGCGACCAGATGCCCCGCCAATTCCACGGCCGCCGCCGAGCCGGTGACCAGCAGCGAATCGCGCACGACGACGTCCACGTTCGCACGATGCACGGCCAGACCCTTCAAGCCATCGCCACGCACGACGACTCGATCGACCAGAACGCTCGGCGCGAGGCGAGGCTCCGTGGACGCATCCTGAACGCTGCCGACGACCATGGCGACCGCCGCCACGGTATCCGGCCCCGTCGCGGTGAAAGAGGATTGCTGGACGAACAACTGACCGTCCAGCACCTCCAGGACTTTCACACCGCCGGGGAATTGATTGCGATCCAGGGCAAAGTGAATGCCGCGTACTTCCAGAACCCCGTCGGCCAGCTTGATGCCGGCCGTTCCCTGGCCTTCGGCTGGCTTGAGCGCGATCACCGTCCTGTCTTGAGACGAGGCCGCCATCAAGACGAGTCGTTTGACGCTGCTCAACTCGGCATACGCGAGGGGGAACGGACCGCTTCCGACCAGTTTCACGATGGCCCCCGCCGGAGGAACCGCGCGCAGGCCTTCGTCGAGCGACGGGAAGTGAGTCGCGCTGGCGGCTCCCGGACCGACCGTCAGGACGGGCAGGCCCGTTGGTTCGGCGTCTCTCGAAGCCCACCCCGGCAGTGCCTCCACATCGAATTCCGGAACCGGGTTGTTCGCCTTGGTGGTGCCGGCCGTGGTATTGCCGGTCGTGGTGTTGCCGGCGGCAGCCTCGGCGTTGTTCGTCGCTTTGGCGGGTTGTTTGGGTACCCCATTCGGCGGAGGGGCCACCGCCACCTGGTGAGCCGCATTGGGATCGGCGTTCGCGGCGAACGGGTTGGAATCGAAACCGACGCTGCCACCGAAGCTTTGAATCAGCCAGCCCAATCCCACGATGACGAGAACCGCTCCGGCGGCCGCACCGAGATATCGGAGCGTCTCGGGACTCAGCCCCTTTTTGACAACCTCGCCCGGTTCGTTGACGGGCTCTCGCTTGGGAGGGAGCGGCTTGTGACTCTTCGCTTTCGCCGGAGCCGAATCGGCCGGCTTGGAGTCACTTCTGGCATCGCGCGGCTTGGTGGAACTGCGTCGTGTTTCGGTCTCGTGCTCGTGCTCGGCTTCTGCCCCCTTCGTCGTCTTCGGCTTGTGTCGTCGAACCGGTTCCGTTTCGGTCGGTGGGGAACTCTGTTTGGCGTCGCGCGCACGGTTCGGCGAGGTGCGCGTCTCGGCCTCATGCTCCTCGACCGTTTCGCGCGGGGCCTTCGTCACTTTGCGGCGGGTGGGTGTGTACGACGCCGGTGAGTGCGACGTCGGAACTTCGTCCGGAGTCACCTGATCTTCGGCCGATTCGTGATCGTCGTCCAGGTATCCATCGTCGCTGTCTTCTTCGTCCGAGGCCGTGCCGGCATGCCCGACGGTCTTCTGATCGTAGTCGGACAGATCACCCAGGATTTCGCGCGAGATGGCCCCGCGCGTCAGGGTCGCATGCTTCAGATCTTCCAGCAGTTCGGCCGGAGTCTGGTATCGATCCTCGGGCTTCTTGGCCATCATGCGATGCAGGACGGCCGTCAGTCCCTCGGGAATGTTGGGATTCATGTCGCGCGGGTCGGGGATCGGTTTGACCGCGTGAGCCTGCAACTTGTTGGTGACGCTTCCCTCGGGATAGGGCGGCTCGCCGGTCAGCATCTGAAACCACGTGCAGCCGAGCGAATAGAGGTCGCTGCGAATGTCGGCCAGCTTGCTGTTGCGAGCCTGTTCCGGCGACATGTAATCGACCGTGCCGACCGTCGTGCCGGCGCGGGTGATGTTCGTTTCGAGCGTGTCATCGACCGAACGGGCGAGGCCCAGGTCCGTCAATTTCACGACGCCATCGCGGCGAATCAGCAGATTCGACGGCTTGATGTCGCGATGGACGATGTTCTGTTCGTAGGCATGCTGCAGCGCCGCCACGACCTGCTTGATGATCTCGATCGACCGCTTGGGGGGGGTCACGCCGCGCCGCTGCACCATCTCGTACAGATCCTGCCCCTCGACGTACTCCATCGCGATGAACAGGTAGCCATCGGCCTCGCCCGAGTCGTAGACCGCGACGATGTTGTCGTGACGCAGTTGAGCGGCCGCCTGGGCCTCGGCCTGGAAGCGTTTGACCAGCGTCGGATTCTGGGCCTTGTCCCGGGAGAGAACCTTCAGCGCGACGATTCGCTTGAGTTGCGTGTCGCGCGCCAGATAAACCGTTCCCATCCCGCCGGCACCGATCCGCCGTTCGATCTGGTACTTGCCGAGCATCTGGATTTCGGACACCGATTGTGCCGGCGGACCGCCCGCGCCCGTGACCGCCGCTTTTCCATTCGCAGTCATGGCCCACCTCGCATCAATCGGAAAGAAGGATCACGGACGTTGCCGGACACGCGCGCTGCCGACCATTCCCACGAGAATGATGGATTGGAACGGGACTCACGCGGTGTTGCAGCCGAGGAACACGGCATCGTTCGGCTCCCGAGCGAAATGGAATGCAGAGTCTGACGAGACGGGACGGGACGGAACCGCGAGAAGTGTAACAACCGATCTTGCAGAGCGTCAAAAGACCGGCAGAAACAGAGTCCGCGATTCCCGCGATGTCCCGATTGACAAAGTGGCCCGGCGTCTCAGCGCAGTGGAACTCGGCGGCCAGATGGAACGGTGAGGATCCTCGTTCCGCGCGATTACGATCCGGCGGTGACGGCCTCGCACTCGACCCGATCCTCGCAAAACGAGTCGGCAAGACAGCGACCCTCCAGCGCGGCCTGCAGCGATGCGGGACTCACCGGCTTCACCAGGAATCCGTCGATCCCGAGTTGAGTGACACGCAGGACCGTTGCCGGCGTGCGAGCCGAAGAGAGGGCGAACACACCCGTGAAATCGCTGATCCCCCGGGGCAGCAACCGCAGCGCCTCGATCGTGTCGAAGCCTTCCTCGTTGGCCAGATCGATGTCGATCAGGATCACGTCGTAGTACCGCAGCATGGCCGAGTAGTACGCCCGTGGCCCACTCCGGGCGACATCGACGCGGAACCCCTCCTCCGACAGCGCATGGACCGCCAGGGCCTGCTGCACCGGATCGTCGATCAGCAGCAAGGCCAGCCGACGGACGCCATCATCATCCGTCTCAACAACCTTCACTCCGACCGTGGATGCTTCCGGGTTGAACGTTTGCAACCCCACCAGCGAGTTGGGAAGTGAATCATCCACTGACGACGACGCATCGACCAGGTTCAGCAGGTTCTGCGAGGCCTCGCGAATCGTCCGCCAGTGGGGACGAAGAGCCTCGGGCAGCCGGGCCTCCGACCAGTTCCAGGTGGTGTCCATCAACGTCGTCGCGTGCGTCGAGACGTCGCGCCGCAACTGTGACAATTGTCGCGCGGCGGTCAGTTCGTCGGCTTCCGACTGATCGCGAAGTTCCCGGGTTACCGCGTACTCGCGATGCAGGGACTCGATTTTTTGCGTCAACTCGCGCGTCCGACGGTACACCTTCCGTTCGAGGTTGTTGTTGAGCGACTCGAGCGCCGCTTCGCGCCGCGCCAGATCCGACATCGCCTGCACGCTGACCCGCACGAAGGTGGCCAGGCAGGCCGTCTCCACGATCAACCAGATCGCATGTTCACCCAGGTGACCGAAGTGGGACACGACCCTCTCCGGCGATTCGACCACCAGCCCCGCGACCAGTTGACTGACGACCGCCGCCACACCGGCCGCCAGCAGGACTCGCACATCCCGATAGACCGCCAGCACAATCAACCACGCGAACAGGTGAAGATGAGTCTCCGCGCGACCGGCCGTCGCGTGGAAGAGCAGCGTCGAAAACAAACCCTGACAGACGGCCACGGCCAGCCGCGAAGAGCGTTCTCCGGGTGAACGGAGCACGAGCCACAACGGGACTCCGGTCAAGACTCCATTCCACAGCAGAGTCGACCACACGAAGCCCGCACGCGAAAAATCGACATTCGCCGACAGGACCAGTGTCGCCAGCAACACCACCGCCCACTGACCGATCAGTCCCCAGAAGACCTGTTTGTCGAGACCGATTCGCCCGGTCCGCAATTCCTGGGCGAGCCGTTCGTCCGCCCGGGGAAACGGCCGGGGCTGAGGTCGTTTGGATTGGAACCACGCCATCATCGTTCGGTCTCCGCCACGTGAGGCCACGCCGGCGAAGGGCCGTCGGGCGGACGGCGACCAAGAAACACAGGCGGCCTCTCAACCGGTACGTCCGCCCGAAACATAGCTCCAGATTTGGCGAGCATCCGAAAATCCGGCGACAGTACCGGGAACGATCACGCGGGTCGTGCCGATGGATACGACGGCGCAGGGGCATGGCTTCGTAGCTGAGTTCGCAAGAACTCAGTAATTCATCGTGAAGTGGGCTGAGTTCTTGCGAACTCAGCGACAGACAGGTTGCGACTGTTCCACGAGGAGCCTCACGCCAGCGGGATTGGCCAGTGCATGCCGCAGGTGATTCCGCCATCCACGTAGATCACCTGGCCCGTCATATACGCCGACGCGGCGCTCGTCAGGAACAGAGCGGCTCCCAGCAAGTCTTCCGGTCGGCCGAGCCGCTTCAGCGGGGTATTGGCCCGGCCCCACGCCTGCATCGTGGGATCGGACCACAACTTCTGAGTCAGGTCGGTCAGGATGAAGCCGGGGGCGATCGCGTTGACGCGAATGTTGTGATCGCCCCACTCCATCCCCATCCCGCGCGTCATCATGCCCAGCCCCGCCTTGCTCATCGCATACGGCAGAACCCCCTTCAAGGGGGCAAACGTGTTCAGCGAGTCGATGTTGACGATCGTCCCTCCCGCCCCCTGAGCGATCATCTGCTTACCGACGGCCTGCGCCACGAGAAACGCGCCCTTGAGGTTGATGTTCAGGATGTGGTCGTACTCCTCGACCGAATACGTTTCGACCCGCTTGCGGATGTTGACCCCCGCCACGTTGAGCAGCGAGTCGATGCGCCCGGCCTTCGCCACCACGGTCTCGATCAACCGCGGCACGTCGTCCGGCAGGGAGACGTCGCAGACCGCGAAGTCGACCGGGTGCGAGCTGCCGGAAATCTCGCCCGCCACCTGTGACAAAGCCGCCTCGTCGCGCCCCGTGATGATCACGCGAGCCCCCCGCGCCGCGAAGCCCTCCGCCAATCCACGCCCGATTCCGCGACTTCCCCCCGAAACGAGCACGACCTGATCGCGAACCGAAAACAACTCATCGGTGTCTGCCACAATGAACCTTTCATGGAATCGGGGAGGTGACTGAGGGGAGGCACCTGGCACCACAATCCGCAGTCAACTCGATCGAACTGCGACACAAAACTCGGTGTCTCATCCAGTGCCGGAACAAAAAACTCATCATTCGGAATTGGCAAAACTGAGGGGGCGAGTATACTTCGCACCCTTCCGCGACCCGAGCCTCGGCCTCAGAACCCGCTGCTCTTTTTCCGCTCGGCCCGCCTGGCCCGGCAGCCCTGCCCGATTGTGTAACGGTAGCACGAGTGACTCTGAATCACTTAGTCGAGGTTCGAATCCTCGTCGGGCAACTTTGACTTCCGCACGATGATTCACGCGATGGAAGCGGCCCCTGCAAAACAGGGGCTGCTTCGTTTCGTGCCTGATGTCCGTCTCCAAGGAGTGCCACTCCAAGGAGTGCCACGGCTGTGTCAGCCGTGAGAGCGGTCAATCATCTCACGAAACCCGCACGGCTGACACAGCCGTGGCACACGGTCAATCCTTGTTCAACAGGCTGTGAGCCCTCGCCCTTGAAGTCCCGGCGCGGGCGTTGCGGCACCGCTGGGACATTCGATCCTTCCGGCGGGTGAAGGCCCTCAACGAGTCGCTGGTCGCGGATGCCGGACGGGTTCGTGTATGCTGTGGCCTCGTTCGAGGATCCCGTTCGTCGGCGGACGTCACTCCGGAGTCGATCATGATTTCTCCTCAAAGAGTCGCTGGCCGCGGAATCGTGGGTGTGGTCGCCGCACTGTTGGTGCTGATCGTGGCCTCACCGCCGTGCCTCGCGCAGGGAACGACGAAGGACAAGCCGGCGGCGAAGTCCAAGCCGACGCCGCGCGGAAAGGCCGCCGCCGAGGCTGCTCCCGGCGTCCGCGATTACACGTCGAAGAATTTCCTGTTGCACACAGACCTCTCGCAGGAAGAGGCCAAGGAACTGCTGACCCGGCTCGAAACGATGCTCACCGGGATCTCCAGCTACTTCGGCAAACCCAACGTGCAAGTGATCGAGATGAACGTGGTCAAGGACCGCAGCAACTGGTCGGATAACTCGATTCATCCCGACGCCGTCGCCAGCATCGACGGCAAAGCCGGCGTCACGCTGAGTGTGACCATGAGTCAGAGAAACGGACTCGGTCAGACGCGCATCACGGCGGCCAAGTCGGTCGTGTGGGCCGTGGCCGACCGGGGGACTCCGCAGCACGAGGCCGTGCATGCCTACTGTCATCAGGCCTTCGGACGGACCGGACCAACGTGGTATGCCGAGGGGATGGCGGAACTCGGGCAGTACTGGCGCGACAAGGACTTCAGCGTCCACATTCACGACGGCGTGTTGCAGTACCTCAAATCGGAAGACCCCAAGGAATTGACGGAGATCACCGCCGCCGGCCAGCGCACCGGCGACAGTTGGCAGAACTATGCCTGGCGGTGGGCGCTGTGCCATCTGCTGGAGTTCAACACCAATTATCGCGCCCGCTTCAAACCGCTGGGGCTCGCGCTGCTGAACGATCAGCGGACCAGCTTCGAGGACGTGTATGGCCCGATGGCGAAGGAGATCAGCTTTGAATACGACTTCTTCCTCCGGCATCTCGATCAGGGATACCGCGTCGATTTGTGCAGTTGGGATTGGAAGACGAAATGCACGCGGCTGAAGGGGACGGGATCGGCCCAGGCGAAGATCGACGCCGCGCGCGGCTGGCAGTCGTCGCGTGTGCTGGTCAAGACGGGCGACAAACTGTCGTACTCGGCGACTGGTGAGTGGTCACTGGCCAAGGACGGGAAAAAGCTCACGGCGGATGGCGACGACGACGGCAAGGGCAAACTCGTCGGCATCCTGTTCCAGGACTACCGCCTTTCCGAACCGTTCGAGTTGGGCTCATCCGGCGAATGGGAATCGCCCGGCGATGGCAACCTCTTCCTGCGCTGCAAAGATGACTGGAGCTCCATCGGCGACAACGGCGGGTCGGTCACGGTGAAGTTCAAAGTCGCCGAGTGATCATTCGCACGCGTTCCTCCGCGGAGCACACCAACCCGCAGCGTCAGCGAGGGCGCCGTCACGGTTCGCCCTCGCTGACGCTTTTTGAAGTTACGCAGTAACGAACTCTTGAACCCGGGTCAGCGAGTTCCGACCAATGATTCCCGTTCTGATCCGTGCCCCGGCCCTGCCATCCGTGCTATCCCCGAGATTTTTTTTCTAGCACGGATGGCAAGGCCGGGGCACGGATGAAGAACACGAAGCGGCGGTGCGAAATCGTCATTCGTCCACACGCATTCATCCACAATCGCAACATCAAAAGCGTCAGCGAGGGCGCCGTCACGGTTCGCCCTCGCTGACGCTGCGGGTTGGTGTGTGGCCATGAATCATCCGGGCCAAGAGGGCGAGCCCGCAGCCTGTGCAAGCAAAAAGCCCGGCATCTTCGCGGATGCCGGGCTTTCAAGTCTTCGTCATCAGTCGCGAAAGAGGCCGCTTACGCCGGCTTCATGGCCGCGCCGAGGATCTTGCTGGTGCTCGGACGCATCACGCGCGGATCGACCAGTTCGCCCTTGAGCAGCGTGGCGCGGATGTCCTTGCCCGAGATCGAGACCGGCTTCTCTTCCTTGTGGCGTTCGCACAGATCGACCCGGCCGCACGACTCGTAGTAGGCGGCGAAGCCGACCTTGAGCGGCTTGATCTGCAAATCACCGCCGAGCTTGTCGAAGATCTGGTGCGCATCGAAATCGCCCCAGATGTTCTCGCCGTTGGCATACGGGGCATCGGCGTGCTTGCGGCCGATGATGATGTGCGTGTAGCCCATGTTCTGGCGATAGATGGCGTGCATCACCGCTTCCTTCGGACCTCCGTAGAACATCTTGATGTCGAGGCCCAGCAGGACGACCCGGTCGGGCACCGCCTCGTTGCGCGGCCCCCACAGACTCTGATCGCTGTCGCCGTCACCGAGTTGCTTTTGCGAAATGAGAGCCTCGTAGGTCTCCATCCGAATCTCGGCGTTGACGTCGTCCCCCTTGGTCTCGCCGATCAGCGGATTGAGGACCGCCAGCGCATTCTTCCCCTCGCGAACCAGCGTCTCCAGGCCGTGGACCAGCGCGTACTCGTGAGCCCGGTGGAGCGGGTTGCGAGTCTGAAACGCGACCGCCGCATTGCAGCCTTTCTCGGCGAGCAGCTTGCGCACTTCACGCGGCGTCAGCACGTACTTGCCGAACTTCGCGTTCTTCGGTTGAGGCAGCACGCGGATCTCGCCACCGATCAGGTGCGAGTTCGCCTTGTCTCCCTCCAGCACCATGTTGGCACCGGGATGATCGACGCGGTCCGACAGGTAAACGCTCTTCAAATACTTGAGCTTCGGCCACGGATAGACATCGGTGATGTCGAGCGTCGCGGCGACTTCGCCATCGGGACCGGCCAGGGCCACTTTCTGTCCGGCCTTGAGCGTCTTGGCCAATTCGGCGGTGACCGGGAACGCCAGCGGAATCGTCCAGGCGTACTGCTTGCCGTTCGACTCGATCACGCTCTCATCAAGCACCTTGTGATAGACGGCACTCGTCATCGGCCCGGTCAGCGGGCTGAGCGTCCCGTCACCCAGGCGATACACGGTCGACAGGTCGGCGGCGGAAACGGGCACCTTCGTCAGCCCGGCGGCCTCCGCCTTGAAAGCATCAATGTCGGCGGCCGAAACGGTGCGGCAAAC
>JANODP010000198.1:0-12011 GCA_031412755.1 Schlesneria sp.
GAAGTTTGGAGTGCCTGACCCCGGCTTGGACGCGGTGACTCACGTCCCCCGCTCGGAAGGATGTGAGGCATTCGGCGACGCAACGCTCGGCTTCGGTTCGGCGCTTCTCAACCAGCCCTTGCGCCAGAAGAAGTAGAAGAACGCCACCGTGACGACCCCCATCAAACCCATCGCCAGCGGGTAGCCGTAGGGCCATTCCAGCTCGGGCATGTATTTGAAGTTCATGCCGTAGACGCCGGCGATGAAGGTCAGCGGCATGAACAGCGTGGTGATGATCGTCAGCGTGCGCATGATTTCGTTGGTGCGGTTGCTGAGCTTCGAATAATAGAAGTCGCGCAGATCGGTGCAGGTCTCGCGGTAGATTTCCAGGATGTCGATCAGTTGCGTGGCGTGATCGTAGGTGTCGCGAAGGTAGACCTGCGTGTCATGCGAGATCGAGGCGTGTCCGCCGCGCAGCAGGCTGAGCGCCGCATCGCGCAGCGGCCAGACGATCCTCCGCAGGACGAGCAGGTCGCGGCGGAGTCCGTGCAGGTCGGACAGCGTCTGCCCGATGTTTTTCGATTCGGCCGCATCGTCCAGTTCGTCGATCAGCGTTCCGTAGCCTTCGAGCACCGGGAAGTAACCGTCGATCACCGCATCGAGCAACTCGTACAGCAGATAGTCCGGCCCGGCGTCGCGCACGCGGCCTCGCTTTTGCCGGATGCGGTCGCGCACGGAATTCAGCGAGTCCCCCTTCATCCCCTCCTGAAACGTCAGCAGGAAATTGCGGCCGACGAAGAAACTGATCTGCTCGGTGACCAGCGGCGGCCCCTGAACCATCCGCATCACGATATACAGCGTGTCGCCGTAGTCATCGACCTTCGCCCGCTGGTGCGTGTTGACGGTGTCTTCCAGCGCGAGTTGATGCAAACCGAACTGTTTGCCGAGTTCCTGCAGCACGTCGGCGTTGCCGAGTCCGTCCACGTCGACCCAGGTCACAGGCAGCTTCCCGATGAGCGGCGGCAATTCGCGCACCGCGGTCAGTTGCGGCTCCTGGAATTCGTCTGGCCCGTACGTCATGACCGCCATCACCGGCTGCGGCGACTGCGGGTCGATGATCACCGTCCCCGGAGCCACTCCCGGCACAACCGGCCGGCCCAGCGATCGGTCGTGATGACGACGTTTGGAATGAGACACGGGCGGGGTCCTGGAATGGGAGGCAGTAGGGAGTGGGCAGTAGGCAGTAGGCAGTAGGCAGTAGAAAGACATCGTGCGAAAGGATCGGTGACTCAGCACAAGTTCGCAACCCTGCCTGCTGCATCCCCACTGCCCACTCCCCACTGCCCACTCCCTACTCCCTCACCCCTTCTTCAATCCCGTACTCATCCAGTTTCTTCTTGAGCGTGGTGCGGTGGAGGCCGAGGACTCGCGCGGCGGTGGCGACCTGGCTGCGATGATGCTCGAGGGCGGCCTGGAAGAGTGGCGGTTCGATCAACAACAGGAGCCGCTGGTAGAGGTCGGCTCCATCGGCCGCCGAGGGGAGTTGCGACTTGGCCCAGGCGGTGACGAGTTGTTTCAAACCGTCTTCGGCATTCGTGGACGTTGCGGCAGGGGCGGGGAGGACCGGCGCGGGGAGATGAGTCGGCTCAATCGTGCCGCCCCGGACCAGCACGAGCGCGTGTTCGATGACGTTTCGCAACTCACGCACGTTGCCGAACCACGGACGTCGTTCGAGTTCCGCCTGCGCCTCGGCACTGATCGTGGCGCGAGGCGTTCCGCTGCGCCAGGCCAGCCGGTTGAGAAAGTACTGTGTCAGCTCGGCAATGTCGTCGCGCCGATCCCGCAGCGGGGGGAGCGCCAGCTCGAATGTGACCAGCCGGAAGTACAGATCGTGACGGAAGGAACCGTCCGCCACGCGCTGCCTCAGATCCTGATGAGTCGCCGAGATGAGCCGGAAGTCGGCGCGACGCGGTTGATTTCCGCCGACCGGCCAGATCTCGCCGTGCTCCAACGCGCGCAGCAACTTCACCTGGAGGGCGAGCGGAATGTCGGCCACTTCGTCCAGAAAGATCGTGCCACCATCGGCCTGTTCCAGCAGTCCGTGCCGCGCCGAGTCGGCTCCCGTGAACGCTCCCTTCACGTGCCCGAACAGTTCGCTTTCGGCGAGTGTCGGGTTGAGAGCCGCCAAATTCACCGGCACGAACGGCCCATCCGCCCGCTGGCTGTAACGATGAATCGCCCGCGCGACCAACTCCTTTCCCGCACCGCTCTCGCCCTGCAAATGAACGCATGCGGACGAGGGGGCGACCAGCGCGATCTGCTTGAAGACCGCCTGCATCGCGGGGGACTTGCCGACAATCTTTTCGTGGCCGGTCTTGGGGTTGCCGCCCGGCAAATCACCCGAGCTCTCGGACGCCGACTGCAGGAGCGACGATTCGGCGACATTCGTCTTCGCCAGGGACGCCGCCAGCGCGCGGGTGATCGTGCGCTCGGCCAGCAGCAAGTCGAACGGTTTGACAAGGTACTCGAAGGCGCCGCGCCGCACGGCCTCGACCGCCGTCTCCAGATCGCCGTAGGCCGTGATGATGACGACCGGCACCTCGGGCCACAGCGCCTGAAACTTCTCGATCGCCTCCAACCCCGTCATGCCGGGCAACCGCACGTCGAGCACGATGGCATCGGGCTGGTGGCACTCGGCCGCTTGCAGTCCGAGTTCCGCCGACCCGACCGCTTCGGAAGTATGGCCCATCCGCTGCGCAAGCTTCGTCAGCCCCCAGCAGATGCTTTGCTCGTCGTCGATGAAGAGGAGATGCGACATGTCGCGGAGTATGGCCGACGAGGAGGGGCATCTCAACTCGTTGGAGCGGCAAAGGAGAATTGCGGTTCGACAAGGAGACAAGGGGACTGGGAGACAAGGGGACTGGGGGATCGGGGGACAAGGAACTGGTCAACGGCAAGAGGCCCGTTGTCGTCGCTCCCGTGTCGTTGTCACTTCGTTCCGGCATCCGCGACGCGGACGATCAGAACCCGCTGCTTCTTGATTCCGTTGTCGTCACGGCAGAAGAACAGGTCGCCCATCGTCTCGGGCTGGTCCGGAGCAGCGGTGATGATCGCCACCTCGCCGACGTTCATCGTCAGGCTGAATTGGTGAGCGTGTTTGGCATCAATGTTCTGTCGGCTGCGGAAGGCCCAGCCTTCGTCGGTGGGCGTGTGACGAACTCGGTGCTCACCGTGATGAATCTCGGGCTGAAAGTCGATTCGCACCCAACCGTCCTGCAATCGAGCCGACTTCATGCGAAACAGGCTGCGGGCAAACTGGTAGTCGCGCAGCTTGGCTTGATCGCCCTGCACGATTCGCACCTGGCACGACTCGCGTTCCTCTCCGGTTTGCACTTCGGTGTCCATGCCCGGTGGCAGGCTCTTGCGGCTGCCGACGAGCGGCAGCGCGTTGGGATTGCCCCCCACATCGCCCCGGCCCACGATTCCCAACAGGGTTTGCACCGTCGGCGGCAGGCTGGAGCCGACGTGACCGACGCGGAACCCGTTCTGTTGCAGCAGTTCGCGCGTTTCGGCGGGGATGGCCGCGATCTGATCGACCTCACGCCACAACATCGGACCGAGCAACGGATCGTCGGCCGGTCGCTCGACAAACAGAACCTCCAGTTGAATCGCCTCACGCGAGGTCTGGATCGGCGGCAGCGTCGGCCGACGCGATTCGATGTTGCTCACGGCGTCATCCGTGGGAAAGAGCGAGCAACCCGTCAAGGTCGATGCCGCGAGCGCGACGACCAGCCACGGCAGCCTGTGAAACGACACAACGGGATCGACGTGCGCTGACACGCGGGAGTCCGAATGGGCGGAGACCGAAATGAATTGGGACCGGGGAGCGGCGGGACTCTAGGTGCGACCCCGAATTGTGTCAATTTGAGTTGCGAACCGTGAGGGGACGAGGCCGCGGAAATCATCCAATTGTCAGGCTCTGGGACCACAGCTATCATCCGCCCCGAGATGATTTTCATAACCAGCCCGACGTGCCAGTTTTGATGTTGCGCTTGTGGATGAATGCGTGTGGACGAATGACGATTTCGCACCATCGTTTCGTGTTCTTCATCCGTGCTTCGGCCCTGCCATCCGTGCTGGAAAAAAGTCTCGGGGATCGCACGGATGGCAGGGCCGGGGCACGGATCAGAACGGGAATCATTGGTCGGAGCTCGCTGACTCAGGTTCAAGAGTTCGTTACTGCGCAACTTCAAAACGCGCCAGCGAGGGCAGGGCATCTGACTCACGCGACGCCCTCGCTGGCGCGTCGGGCTGGTTTGAAGTGGTCTTGAAATGTTTCGCGGCCCACCGCCGCTTCCAGGGATTGGACATGACTTCGCCCGAGTATCGCATCGGTTTGGGACACGACCGCCACCGGCTGGTCGCGGGTCGCAAGCTCGTGCTCGGCGGTGTGACGATTGAATTCGAGTTGGGACTCGACGGCCACAGCGACGCCGATGTGCTGCTGCATGCCATCACCGACGCGATCCTCGGTGCGGCCAGCTTGGGAGACATCGGCGACTGGTTTCCGAACACCGACCCGCAGTGGGCCGGTGCCGATTCCACGGTCTTCCTGCGGGCAGCTCTGGCCGCGGTCAAGGAACGAGGCTGGGAAGTCGTCAACCTCGACTGCACCCTCCACGCCGAACGTCCCAAGCTCTCGCCTCACAAACGAACCATCGCGGCCAACGTCGCCAAGTTGCTTGAGATCGCCGACAACCGAGTGAACGTCAAAGCCAAGACCGGAGAAAAGGTCGGCCCCATCGGCCGACTCGAAGCGATCGATGCCGATGCGGTGGTGCTGCTTGTACGAAATTCTGACCACACCAACCCTTCAAAGGGAGGGCACCGTGCTGAGCCGTGAAACTCTCGACGAATACCGCCGCATGACGAACTCGGAGCGGTTGGCGCTGGTGGTTAAGATGACCGACGAGAATACAGATGCCCTGCTGTATGGCCGACCCGAGGTTGTTGAACGCCGCTTCGAACTCTTGCGCCGGCAGAATGACGAGGAGTGTCGGCTCGTGCTGGAGCATCTTTCCCGCCTGAAGGCCACCACATGTTCGAAGTGACGGCCACCTTGCGGGCCTGCATCGCAATCTGCGATCGAATGAAAATCGAGTACGCCGTGATGGGCGGGTTCGCCGTTCGTATCTACGGAGTTCCGCGTCCCACTTACGATGTCGATCTCACAATCGTGATTGACCGAGCGAGGCTGATTGAACTCTACGATGAGATCGAGCGGGAAGGTTATACGGTCCCCGCAGAGTATCGCACGGGGTGGATCGACGATGTTGGTGGAATGCCCTTTGTTCGTTTTCGACTGTACGTTAAAGACAACACCATCGACGTTGACTTGTTCCTCGCCGAAACAGAGTTCCAAAGAGAGCTGATTCACCGGCGTCAGCGGGAAACCCTGGACGACCACGACATCTGGATTGTGACGGCCGAGGATCTCATTCTGCTCAAGCTGATTGCCAATCGGCCGCGCGATCTGCTCGATATTCAAGACGTTCGATTCATGCACGGACAACTCGACGAAGACTACCTGCGGACTTGGGCCGATCGACTTCAAATCCGCGACCGATTGGATGCGGTTTTCGCCAAACCCGCGCTGTAATTCACAATAGGAGTGGACGGCCCGGCCGCCCAAGTTAAGGAAGGACACCTCGCACATGCCGCTTCGCGTTTACAACACACTCTCCCGCCAGAAGGAAGATTTTCAGACGGTTGAGCCCGGCAGGGTCTCGATGTATCTGTGCGGGCCGACGGTTTACAAGCCGGCTCACATCGGGCACATGGTCGGGCCGGTCATCTTCGACACGATCAAGCGGTATCTCACCTATAGCGGCTACAAGGTCACGTGGGTCGTCAACATCACCGACGTCGATGACAAGCTGATCAACCGCGCCAACGAGCGGAAGATGACCGTCGAGGCACTCGCGAAGGAGATGACTCAGGATTACTTCGACAACCTCAAGACGATGGCCGTCGATGGGATCGATCACTTTCCGTACGCGACCCAGCACATCCAGGAGATGCAGGAGATCATCGCCACGCTGATCGAGAAGGGTTACGCCTATCCGCTCGACGGCGACGTCTACTTCAACTGCACGAAGGACGAGGACTACGGCAAGCTCAGCGGGCGCAGCCTCGAACAGATGCTGGCCGGGACGCGGGCCGAGACTCACGGCGGCAAGCAGCATCCCGCCGACTTCGCCCTGTGGAAGGGATCGAAGCCGGGCGAGCCGGCATGGCCGAGTCCGTGGGGACCGGGCCGGCCGGGCTGGCACATCGAATGTTCGGCGATGGCGAAGAAGATCCTCGGCGATTCGATCGACATTCACGGCGGGGGCCTCGACCTGATGTTCCCACATCACGAGAACGAACTGGCTCAATCGGAAAGCTGCACGGGAAAACCGTTCGCCCGCTACTGGATGCACAACGGCCTGATGCAGGCCAGCGGCGCACCGGGCAAGGTCGGCGGCGGCCACGACAAACAGGGGGACAAGCAGCCGGACCTCGCCGCCGCGAAAGAGGCTCAGGAGGCCAACAAGCTGGCCGGTTCCAAGGGCGCCGCGTCGGTGAAGGAGTTGTTCGCCAAACACGACCCCGAAACGATCCGCTTCTTCCTGCTCGCGACTCATTACCGCAGCCCGATCGACTTCAGCGACGAACGGATCGCCGAAACCGGCAAGAGCCTCGAAGGCTTTTACCGCTTGTTCGAGACCTACGAACGAGTTGCCGGTCAGTCGTTCTACGCTCTCAAGGCTCCGGCGACGCGATCCAATTCGGCCCTGGGTGCCACTGGCGAGGGGCTTCGCTCGCCAGTGCCGTCCGAAGACACTGGCGTCTCAAAGCAGCCGCCAGTGGCACCCGAAGCTGTGTTATTGGCGGAACTCGCCACGCTCCGTCAGCGCTACCTCGACGCAATGGACGACGACTTCAACACGGGCGGAGCCGTCGGCGTGTTGTTTGACCTGAGGAAGACTCTCAACGCCTTCATCGGCGACCACAAGCTCGACACCGCCGCGGCGGACAAGAGCAAACTGCCAGCCCTCACCGCCGGGATGACGCTCCTCAAGGAACTCGCCTCGATCCTCGGCGTCTTCCGCGAAGCGAAAGCCAAGGCCGCCTCCGCCGACGACGGCCTGCTGGACGGTCTGATGCAACTCGTCATCCAAATCCGAGCCGACGCCCGCAAAAACAAAAACTTCGCCGTCGCCGACCTGATCCGCAACAAACTCAACGAACTCAAGATCACGCTCGAAGACCGCACAGACCAGACCCTCTGGCGGCGTGGGTAGTCGTCGGTTCTGCTTCAGAACAACAATTGGTTTGCACTGTATGCCGCAACATTATGCTGCAGCGACAAAGCCAAACCCTTAAATATCCTCAAATGGACTTCAATGTGGATTCAACACCCCCCCAAATCGACCCGCAAAGATCACATTCACTCGCTCGCTAAAGCTGGCATCGGATCAATCCCTGTAATTGGTAGTGCCGCAGTTGAACTCTTTGCTGCGGTTATCGCGCCACCTCTTGAACAACGACGAAATGAATGGTTACAAAACCTCGCTGACAGACTTGAGAAACTTGAGGAATCGGGTGCTGTCGATCTTGAACAATTGGGTTCAAACGAAGCATTTGTAACGAGCGTCATGCATGCAACGCAGGCGGCACTTCGCAGCCATCAACACGAAAAACTCACAGCTCTTCGGAACGCTGTAATCAATGCAGCATTGCCCAGTTCGCCCGAAGAGTGGATTCAGCAGGTATTCGTTCAATTGGTCGATGCATTCACCGTTTGGCATCTCCGCATTCTCGCGTTCTTGCAGAATCCGAAAGCATGGTTCTTGGATCATGGGCGACAACCACCCGAGTTTACATCAACACGCATGATGATCGACCTTCTTGTTGCGGCATATCCAGAACTCAACGGTCAATCGCAACTCTACAATCTCGTTGAGAGTGATCTACGCTCAAAAGATCTCATAAGTGGCGGCCGCCTTACCGAACCATACGATCAAGCAGTACTTATTGCTCAGATGGCGTCAGCGAAGCAACGCGGTGCCGTTTCAATGATGCAATTATCCGATAACTACTGGAACCGGACGACCGAGTTTGGAAATCAATTCTTGCGATTTATCACCGATCCGGCCGATGTTGTGTGACGAATGTCGGCCCATAGCTCGAACTGCGAGGTAGGTGGGTTGGGCACACCCGACCGTTCCCAGTGAATGAAGACCCAATTCCCGAAACTTGTGGGCGGCGAAAACGCTGACCACAACCATCCCGGCGATCCTCGAACGATCGGCTCGCGGAGTTGAAGTGATCTGCTATGCTGCCCAATCAGATTCTGCCTGACTCTGACCGAGTTCAAGGAACCTTGCCATGACCCAACAAGCTCTCGCCGTGTACGAGCATGGGACGCTGAAACTGCTCGGGCCGGTGACGCTGGCCGAACAGCAGAAGGTTCGCGTCGAGATCACCGCTGTGGACGAGACGGATACTGAACTGATTCACGACCCTCTGGAAGGGATTGAGGTCGATACCGGCATCCCTGACCTGGCCGAGCATTTCGATGACTATCGTTTTGGGCTGAGGCAGCCATGACGCCGGTCTTTCTCGACACGTCGGGATTGTTGGCTCGCGTCAACAGCCGGGAACGTTGCCATGCTCTCGCCAAAACCATGTGGCGGCGATTGCTCGGCGAACGCCGACCACTCGTGACAACATCACTCGTGCTGATCGAATGTGGCGATGGACTCAGCCGTGTCAACCAACGCGCTCTCGCCATCGCCCTTCGCGAATCGCTCTCTCAACTACCGAACCTGCGGATCGTTCAATCGACCGCAGAACTGGAGCAGCGAGCCTGGACGTTGTTTCAAGACCGCTCCGACAAGGATTGGGGCATGACCGACTGCGTGAGCATGACTGTCATGTGGGATGAGTCGATCTCCGAAGTGTTCGGCCTCGACCGTCACTTTGAACAAGCGGGCTTCCAGTTGCTGTTGAGTTGATCGTTCTGCCTGCCGCAAGGATGCCAACCGTGACATTGCCCTCGCCTCACTTCGATGCCGTCACGCGAGCAAGCTGCGTCCTGGGGGTCGATCCCGGATTGAATCGGACCGGGTATGCGATTCTGGAGCGGTCGGCTCGGGGACCGGTGTTGCGGGAGGGGGGCGTGATTCGATCGACTCAGAGCCTGTCGCTGGCCGAGCGGGTGCTGGAAATCGGGCGCGGGTTGCGGGAAGTGATTGCCGAGTTTCAGCCGGATGTGCTGGCCATCGAACAGGTCTTTTCGACGGCTCAGTTTCCGAAGACGGCGATTCTGATGGCTCATGCGCGGGGGGCGATCCTGTACGCGGCGGCGGAGGCGGGGGTGCCCGTCGTCGATTATGCTCCCCGCGAAGTGAAGCGGCTGCTGACCGGAAGCGGTAAGGCGTCGAAGGAACAGGTGCAGCATGCGATTCGCCATGAGCTGGGCCTCGATAAGATCCTCGAACCGAACGATGTGGCCGATGCGTTCGCGGTCGCGCTGTGCCACTATCACAGTTGCCGGGTGGTGAATCTGACGGGACCGAACCGGACGGGCGAATAGATCGAAAGAATTCGAAGAGAAATCCCCTCACCCCAACCCTCTCCCCTGAAGACGGGGGCGAGGGGACCAGAGCAAAGAAGACAGGACGAGCAATTTGATCACTCGCATCACCGGCAAACTGGTTCGACTGGACGGAGACGCGGCTCGCATTGAAGTGGGCGCGTTGGAGTACGAGGTCTTCATTCCCGAGTTCGTGCGGCGGCAGCTTCAGGCGGCGATGGGGAGCGAGGTTTCGCTGAAGACGATCGAGTACATCGAGGGGAACACGCAGGGAGGCCGTCTGGTTCCGAGGCTGATCGGGTTTCTGGCCGATGTCGAGCTCGAGTTCTTCGAGATGGTCTGTTCGGTCGATGGGATGGGAGTCAAGAAAACGCTGCGGGCGATGGTGCGGCCCGTTCGCGAAGTGGCCGAAGCCATCGAAGAACAGAATCTCAAAGAACTGAGCCTGCTTCCCGGCATCGGCCCCGCAATGAGCGAACGGATCGTCGCCAAGCTGCGGCGCAAGATGGCCAAGTTCGCGTTGATGGTGGCAAGAGAATTCCCGGCCGAGGCCAAGTCGGCCGAACGGGGCGTCCTGCACGAAGCCTTCGAGGCGCTGCTCAGCCTGGGCTACAACGCGGTCGAGGCGCGCGAGAAGATCGACGCCGTGTCCGCCAGCAAGACGAAGCTCAAGTCGGTCGAGGACGTGATCATGGCGATTTATCAGTTGGGGCGCGAGTGACCATCCGTCAGCCGGTCAAAGCCCAAGCCAGAGTCGCAACGATTGTTCAACCTGACCGGCATCAACGCCTGCCAGCGCACCGACTCGTTTGACGATCAGGCTTGGATGAACCGTGTAGAGGCCACGTTTGGTTGCCGTGGGAACGTGCAGTCCGGCTCCACGCCAGTCGGCGAGAATGAACTCGCCCACGAACAGTCCGCCGGTTCGGCTGGTCAGGGGAACGACGATCAAGTCCTGAGAAGCATGAGGCGCGTGGACCACGACCGCCGGACGAACCTTGATCCCCGTCAAGTCGCTGAACGGATAACGGACCAAAACCACGTCAGGCTTGGAGAAGCTCGGCATAGACATCGTCCTCGGGATTGTCCCAGACCTCATCCAGGCTGGCCTGGCTCGCTCCAGCCCAGAAACCAGACTCATCTTCGGGCAGGAGCGTCACCAACAGCCGCGTCCCGTCGATCAGCGGTGTTTCTTCGCTGAGTTCGATCCGACCGTCGCGAACAACCCCCCACACGGATTGAAGCATCTGACATCACTCCCATTTACGAAATCCTCAACGTGCCGATGCATGAGCTGAATGAAGGCTACCGATACACTACGCCCTCGGCAACGGGGTACTCTGCTGGACACCAACACCTATCACAACAACCGGCTCAACTCGAAGATCGCCGTGGTGTCGAGGCGTTGGTCGTTGGACTCGAACAGGCGGCGGATGCAGGCGTGGTGGATCTTCATCTTGGTGCCACCGACCCCCACCGCGCCGTAGCACACGAGGCCACCTCGATCCTTCGCCTTGTCCATGACTTCGACCCCCGCGATGCCCGCCGGGGCGACCGCATTCAGGTCGATTGCCAACTTCAAAGTCGCGATCGCTGACAACTGCCCGGCAGAGATGAGCTGAACGCCTGCGGCTCCGGCGGCGACGACGAGTTGCACACCGCTCGTGGCGGCGGCCATTCCGTCGGGCGAGGCCGATTCGCACGGAGTCAGCTTCGCGGTGTCGGCCACTTTCGCGAGCATGTCGCAGGTCGCGCGCGACTTCTCAATCGATCGAGACGCCAGTCGGACCGTGGCTCCCTGACCGAGCAACAACTGCGCGACGCGGCAGCCCACCGGCCCCGTTCCTGCCAGCACGACGGCTGTTGTTTGCGCGAGGTCGAGATGTTTCGCCGCGGCCAACACTGTCGCGGCAGCGGTCGTGTTGGAACCGTTGGAATCCATCATCACCGAGACCGAGAACGGCCCGAAGAGTGTCTTGAGCACCTTCTCGTAGAGGGCCTCACCCGCCGCGACGTTGCTGCCACCCACAAAGATCGCGGTGTGCATCAGGTCGGAGGGCTTGCGGGTGAAGATCGCTCCGTGGACGAGCGACTCGACATTCTCGGGCGTCACCCCGCCGTAACTGAATAATTCGTCGACCCCCGCATCGACGGCCACGACGCGGTCGAAGGTGCTTGGCAGAGAATCGGTGTCGAGTTGAATGAGGATGTTTTTCATGGGGGGAGTAGTTGGGAAGCGGTTGGCGAGGAAGCGGTTGGCCGGAAGAGGAAGCAGGAGTCCGGAAGCGAAAGGGACGCGGTGGAATGACAGCAAGCCCACGGGATGTCGATCCTGTGGGCTTGTTGTTTTAGCCAAGAGCAAATCGCTGACAGCTAACAGCTAACAGCT
>JANODP010000199.1:0-16165 GCA_031412755.1 Schlesneria sp.
CGTGACTTTAAGCGGTGCTTGGTTCCACGCCCTTCGCACACAAAGGGCGAGCCACTCAAACTGACCCACTACCTGATTTTTCTCCAGATCACCGGGGCTGAGGCATGGGGTATGGCATGGGACGAGGAACGGGGGCGTCGAGGAACGCTGCAATCGCCGGCAGCATCTTGTCGGGACTCTGCCAGATCAGGAAGTGGTCTCCCCCCGGGAAGACGGCAAGCTGCGCGTTGGGAATCAGTCGAAACATCTCCACGGCGTGTTCGACACGAACCACGTCGCGGTCTCCGACGGTGACCAGGACCTGGGCCTTGATTGACTGCATGGCCTCGGGAGGGAAGCCTGGAAACTCCAGCCCCATCTGCTTGATCTTGGCGACCAACACGGGCCATTGTTTCGGATCGGGGGCGACCTTGTCGTAAGGAGTTTTCAAAATTCCCGGCGCGAAGTCGGGGGGCATGCTTTGGAACTGCTGAAAGGATTGCGGATCGTAGGCCGCCTCGATCTTGCCGGAATTGGAACCGTTGACGACCAGTTTGCGCACGAGCTGCGGATGTCGGATGGCGACCGCCAGCGCCACATTGCCTCCCATGCTGTAGCCGAAAAAGTCGGCCTGCTCGATCTTCAGTTGTTCCAGGAGGGCGGCGGTGTCATCGGCCATCTGCTCGAAGCTCAGCGGGCGATCGATGTCGGCCGTGTGTCCGTGTCCTTGCAACTCGACGGCGATGACCTGCCGATCCTTGGCCAAGGCTGGAAAGATGGTCGCCACGCCGAACGCACCGTGCAGCAAGACCAGCGGTTTGCCGGTGCCGTGAATCTCGTAATACATGTTCAGGCCGTTTACGGAGGCGTACTGGCCTTGGACGCTCTTGATCGGTTCCTGTCCCTGGGATGGCCGCGCTGCATTGTCGGCTTGCTGGGTCCTAACCGTCGTCTGGTTTCCGGGCTTCGCGCTGGATTCACATCCCACGAGGAGTGCCAACGCGGCGAAGCCGACGAGGGCTCGCTGGATCATGGAGTTCACTGATTCGTTTCCTTCCGGTGTGGTGTTGCTTCGTTATCCAAACCAATCCGCTGGGAACGCGATCATCGTTGAGATCACTGTGACACGAAGCGCGAACCCGTCAGTCGTCGTCATTTCTTGGGGAGACCCCAGAGATTGAGGGCGCAGAATCGGCCGCAGTGTAGGTCGAGGCCCGGTTGTTTTCACCCGACAGGAGCGGTGACTTGACCAGAGAGCCTTTTCTCTGGACGCTTCTCTGCTGATCAAACATCTCGCACACCCTGGAGCATCCCATGATCCGCTGCCTGACGCTGGCCGTCCTCGTTTCGCTGTCTTTCAACATTGATGCGGCTGACGCGCCGCGAACCGCTCCGGCCGAGACCGGAAACATGAAGAGTCTCTTCAATGGCAAAGACCTGACGGGTTGGGATGGCGATCCTGAACTCTGGTCGGTCAGGGACGGAGTGATTCACGGAGAGACGACCGCGGAAAAGAAGGCTCAGGGGAACACGTTCATCGTCTGGAAGGATGGCACGACAAAGGATTTTGAACTGCGACTGTCGTTCCGCTGCAACGCGACGAACAACTCGGGCATTCAGTACCGCTCGAAGCACATCACGGAGGGGGTCAGGAACAAGTGGGTCGTCCGCGGCTATCAGCACGAGCTTCGCAATGAAAACAAGTTGCCGAACGTCTCCGGCTTCATCTACGACGAGGGAGGCAAGCGGGGTCGCATTTGTCTGGTCGGTGAACAGGCCGCATGGGAGGGAGGCAAGAAGAACGTCACGGGGTCATTGATCGATGCCGAGGCGTTTCAGAAGCTGTTCAAACTGGATGACTGGAACGATGTGGTGATCGTCGCCCAGGGGAATCACATCCAGCACTATCTGAACAACACGCTGATCCTCGACTTCACGGACAAGGACCCCGAGTTGGCTCTGACCGAAGGAGTCCTCGCGCTGCAGCTTCACGCCGGGAATCCGATGTGGGCCGAGTTCAAGAACATCCGCATCAAGCAGGTTCCGTAGTCATCGCTCCGCCGCGCACGGCTCACTCAGTCTTTGGCCTTCACGTCGAAGCAGAAGATCAACTCCTGATCGCGCAGGAAGAGACGTCCGTCTGAGATGACGGGGGGCGTCCAGATTTTGCCGCGGGGTTTGCGAGAGGTGGCTGACTTGGGAATGACGAGGCGGCCCGATTCCGTCCAACCGGTGGTGTTGGCTTCGATCAGCGCGACGGTGCCGTTGTCTTCGCTGTAGCAATAGATGCGGTCGTCGGCGGAGGTCATCGAGCCGGCTGGCAGTTTGGACTTGTCCGCCCAGACGATCTCACCTGTGGCGAAGGCTTGGCAAATCCAGCCCTTCCCTTCCGAGAAGCCGAAGACGTGCTGGCCAATGAGTGCCACATTGCCGTGATGGTTCGTCATGTTTTTGTTGCTGTAGACCGGCTCGGCCCGAAACGAGTCGCCCTCGCGGTGAATGCGGAGCAGATCGCTGCCCTGCCCCGCTCCGACGGTCGCATAGACGAACGACTCGTGAATGATGGGCGAGTTGACGACCTCGGTACCGTAGGCTGGCTGGCGACGATGGTTCCAAAGGACCCGACCAGATTTGGCCTCGATACCGATCAAGCCCTGATTGGTGAGGACCACGTACTGACGCACCCCTTCGATGTCGGCCGCCATCGGCGACGAGTAGGCGGCTTGATCGGTGAGTTCAGTGCTGCGCCACAACACTTCACCCGTCTGCTTGTTGAGTGCGGCGACGGTTCCCTTCGGGCCGCCGGGAGTGCAGATCAACTTGTCGCCGTCGACCAGCGGAGACCACGTGAATCCCCAACCGAGATTCTTCGGTCCGCCGCCGATTGGATTGACCTGAGCTTCCAAGTCGCGTGGCAGAGCCTTGCGCCAGACTTCGTGGCCGTCCGAGACCCGCGCGCAGATGAGGTCTCCCATTCCGCCAAGGGCAAAGACATGCTCACCATCGACGGTCGGAGTCGAACTCGGACCGGCACTCCATTGGTTCCCTTTCCAATCAAACCGAGGACCGACTTTCGTCGCCCAGGCTTCCGTGACGGTGCCGTCTGTCACCGACTTGAGGTCCAGCGCGATCAGGTATTCGGTCTCGCCTCGGGCACCGATTGTGAACAGCCGGTTGTTGACCACGGACGGCCCGGAGTAACCGATCCCGGCCTTGGTGTATGTCCACAACAGGGGCGGCCCGTTTGCAGGCCAGGCTTTCAGCAAACCGGTCTCGGTTGAGACATCGTTTCGGTGGGGGCCGCGATACTGCGGCCAGTCTGCGGAGTGAACCGATTGGGCTGACAACAACAGGACGGTCAGCGACAGCATCCTCAACATGGCGATTCCTTCAAAGTTCGTGTTGCGAGCCGCTCGAACGGTCACGATGACGGGGCGAAAGCATACTCAGCGGGCGGCCTCAATTCCCAGAGCCAAGAAGTTTTGACAATTTAGACAGTGTGAGTTGTCAAAAGTCGTTTCCCCTGTAGAATCCCAGCACATTTGTTTCAGTTGGGTCTGTCCGAGGTGGCGACCATGAAAGTGTCAGTCGAACAAAGCGATGACCAGTTCCTCCAGCAACTTCACCAAGCGGGTGGAGGGACGGTTCAGGAATTGTGTGAAACGTTGGGGGTGACGGCCACGGCGGTTCGTCAGAGGTTGATTCGGCTCCAGAACTTGGGACTGATCGAGCGACAGACCGTTCGGACGGGACGAGGCCGTCCGCACCATGCCTATCGTGTGACGACCGCCGGGCAAGAACAACTGGGTGACAACTACACGGAACTCGCCCTGCTGTTGTGGGACGAGTTGCACGGCATCGAAGAAACAGCCGTCCGCGAGCGGGTGACCAATCGGATTCGTGAGGGCCTCGCCCAGCGATACGGTTCGTCGGTGCGAGGATCTTCGCTGGTTGAGCGGTTTGGGGAACTCAAGACGAGCCTCGTAAACCACGGGTTTCGGGTGGAAGTGGATGTACAAGGACAGCTCCCCGTGCTGCGCGAAACCAACTGCCCGTATCACGAGTTGGCTCAACGGGACTCTTCGATTTGCGAACTGGAACAACAGGTGTTTGAACAGGTGCTGGGGACGCCACTCAAGTTGGCGTCATGCTGTCGGGATGGACATTCCTGTTGTGAGTTTCATCCGGCGTGAATGGGCTGGTCAAAGCAGTCCGTGTCGGGTGAATCGAGTCGAGGATGCTGGTAAAGTCTGGTTCCGGTCGCGTTGACGCAAAGAACCACATGAACCCAAGATGGATGAACTGAACATGACGACTCCCTGGATCGAAGGCCGATTTGAAGAAAACGTCATCACCACGTCGCTCGAACAGGCGATGAACTGGGCTCGGCAATCGAGCATCTGGCCGATGACGTTCGGTTTGGCGTGCTGTGCGATTGAGATGATGGCTGCGGGCGCAAGCCGTTACGACATGGACCGCTTCGGTGCGGGAGCCTTCCGCGCGACGCCGCGTCAGGCCGACCTGATGATCGTGGCGGGAACGGTCACCTACAAGATGGCCAGCCGCGTGCGACGCCTCTGGGAACAGATGCCCGATCCGAAGTACGTCATCGCGATGGGAGCCTGCACCGTCGGTGGCGGGCCGTACTTCAAGTATGGCTATCACGTGGTGAAGGGTGTCGATTTGGTGGTGCCGGTGGACGTGTACGTTCCCGGTTGCCCGCCTCGACCGGAGGCACTGCTCGAAGGGCTGATGCGGATTCAAGACAAGATCAAGGCGAAGAAGATTACCCGTGGATTGGAAGTCATGCCGATTCCGCACCACACCGGTCGGGTCGGTCTGCCGGTGACGCAGTCGTTTGCCGAGATGGTTTGATTTGATTGGAGGATGGGCACTCCTGCCCGTCTAGTTTTCGTTTGTTGTGAACCATGAGAGAAGAGGGACGGGCAGGAGTGCCCATCCTACAGAGAGTGCGAATGACCAGTTTGTTGAAGATCACCGATCTGCATGTCTCCGTTGATGAGAAGCCAATTCTCAAGGGCGTCAGTCTCGAAATCCGACAGGGCGAGATTCACGCCCTGATGGGTCCGAACGGGTCGGGCAAAAGTACGTTGGCTTACACGCTCGTCGGGCATCCGAAGTACGAGGTCACCGACGGGACGATCGAGATCGACGGCGTGTCGATCAACGACCTCGATCCGTGTGAACGGGCTCGAATGGGGCTGTTTCTGGCCTTCCAATATCCGGTCACGATCCCCGGCGTGAAGGTGGCCGATTTCCTGCGTCATGCGGTGACGAACATTCGGACGCCAAACCGCAAGGAGGGTGAGGGCCTGATCCCGATGCGCGACTTCCGCAAGGAACTCAAGTCGCGCATGGAGGAACTCGGGATGGATGTCGAGTTTGCCCGGCGCTACCTGAACGAAGGCTTCTCCGGCGGTGAGAAGAAGCGGATGGAGATCCTTCAACTGGCGATGTTGCAGCCGAAGTTCGCGATCCTCGACGAAACCGACAGCGGGCTCGACAGCGATGCCGTGCGGGTCGTCTCCGAGGGGCTTCGCAAACTGTCCGGCCCGCAGATGGGTTCGCTGATCATCACGCACCACGAGCGACTGCTCGAATACAACATCCCGCAGTTCACACACGTGATGCTGGCGGGCCGCATCGTCGAGACCGGGAATGCCGACCTCGCCCACGAACTCCACAACCACGGTTATGCCACCGTGCGAGAACGGCATCCGGTTGAAGCCGCCGAAGAGCAGGAAGTTCAGAAGAAGACCGTCGTACCGGCGGCAGTTCCGGTCTGACTTGTGCGGCGATTCAATCAACTTTGATGGTGAAGAGTTTTGAACCTCGTCCCTCGGCCGTGACTGGCGGAGGGCAACCAATCTCGCCGAAGTGCGGGAGGAATAGAAGACCATGTCAGACACAGCAGTTCTCGAATCCCCGCTCGGCGTGGGCGACTATCAATACGGGTTCCACGATCCGGAGAGTGAATACGTCTTCAAAAGCCGTCGCGGAATCGACCGCGATGTCGTGCATCAGATCTCGGAGATGAAGAGTGAGCCGGCGTGGATGCGCGAGTTCCGCCTCGAAGCCCTCGACATCTTCTTCCAGAAGCCGATGCCGACGTGGGGCGGCGACATGAGCGATCTCGACTTCCAGAACATGTTCTACTACGTGAAAGCGTCGGCGGGGCAGGAGAAGTCTTGGGACGACGTGCCCGACGACATCCGCAAGACCTATGACCGGCTCGGCATCCCCGAGGCCGAGAAGAAGTATCTCGCCGGTGTGAAGGCTCAGTATGAGTCCGAAGTCGTCTACGGCTCCCTGCAGGAAGACCTCGCCAAACAGGGCGTGATCTTCACGGACACCGACTCGGCCGTGAGGGACTATCCGGACCTCGTTCGAGAATACTTCGGTCAGATTATTCCCTCGGCCGACAACAAGTTTGCCGCGCTGAACTCGGCGGTCTGGTCGGGCGGCTCGTTCATCTACGTGCCGAAAGGCGTGAAGATCGAGTTCCCGTTGCAGGCCTACTTCCGCATCAACACCCAGAACATGGGTCAGTTCGAGCGGACGCTGATCATCGTCGACGAAGGGGCTTCGGTGCATTACGTCGAGGGCTGCACGGCTCCGACGTACAGCAGCGACAGCCTGCATTCGGCCGTCGTCGAGATCATCGTCAAGCGGGGAGGCCGCTGCCGGTACACGACGATTCAGAACTGGTCGAACAACGTCTACAACCTCGTCACCAAGCGGGCCAAAGCCTACGGCGATTCGCTCATGGAGTGGGTCGATGGCAACCTCGGCTCGAAGCTGACGATGAAGTATCCCGCCATCTATCTGATGGAGCCGGGAGCACGCGGTGAGACGCTGTCGATCGCGTTCGCGGGCAAGGGCCAGCATCAGGACGCCGGCGCCAAGATGGTTCACTGTGCGCCGCACACCTCCAGCCGCGTGATCTCGAAGAGCATCTCGAAGGACGGCGGCCGGGCGAGCTATCGCGGGCTGGTGAAGGCGACGCACGACGCCCATCACTGCAAGAGCAACGTCGTCTGCGATGCCCTGATCCTCGACAGCAAGAGCCGCAGTGACACGTATCCGTACATCGAAGTTGACAACAACAACGTGACGATCGAACACGAAGCGTCGGTCTCGAAGATCGCCGAAGAACAACTCCTGTATCTGATGAGCCGCGGCATGACCGAAGCCGAAGCGGCGTCGATGATCGTCACCGGCTTCATCGAGCCGCTCGTCAAGGAACTGCCGATGGAGTACGCGGTCGAAATGAACAAGCTGATCGAACTCCAAATGGAGGGGAGCGTCGGATGAGCGTCCGCCTGATCCGATCCACACCGTCGAAACCGCCGTTTCGGCGACAGTTGTTTCTCAATGAGCCGGGGACTCCGATGGGTGAGGTGCGTGTGAAGGTGACATTGACCAACGCCTACGATGCCATGCTGGCCGATGAGGGCCGGATCCCCGAGGAACAGGTTAGGACTTGTGACGTCGAGGGGATGGTCGATACCGGCGCGGTTTGCTCCGTGATCCCCCAACGAATTCTGGAAAGCATTGGAGTCACGCCACGTTCGCATCGCGTGGCGACCTACGCCGATGGTCGCTCCGAAGATGTTCCCGTTTCGCATCCGATCCTCGTCCTGATCGAAGGACGGGACATGATCGAAGAGGCGATGATTTTCGGGGACGAAGTGCTGATCGGGCAGACTGTGTTGGAGCGAACCGACCTGCTGGTCGATTGCGCCAATTTCAGGGTCGTCCCAAACCCAGCGCATCCAGATGGCCCCACGTTTCGAGTGTGAAACGTCGCTGCTGCTGAAGCGTTGCGGAGCCATTGGAATGACAGCGGTCCGACCAACATCAAATTCATTTTTCGTTGAACCATTGAGTGAGTCATGCCTGCCGCATCCGCCCCGTCTCGTACTGCTGCTCCGTTCGACGCCAATGCGTTTGAGCGATTCGTCTCCACGCGCCGCGAACCCGGTTGGGTGAGCGATCTCCGTCGCCGGTCATTCGAGGCGTATCGCGAGTTGCTGGTCACGGAACTCGATCCCGAAGAGTGGAAGCGGATCGACATTCGCGCCCTGCGGCCGGAAAAATTCGCGATCCAGCCCGGTTCGTCCTCGGAAGCCGCCGCGTTTGGGACGTTGCTCGCCGATCGAGCCGAATTCGCCGGCGTGGTCTCTCATGTCGATGGTAACTGCACTCGTTCGACGCTGTCCGAGGTACTGGCCTCCAAGGGTGTTCTGTTTGGGAATCTGAGCGACCTCGTGCAGACTCATGGCGACGTTCTCCAGCCGTATCTGATGACGAAGGCCGTCACGCCTGAAGCTGACCGGTTCGCGGCGTGGCACGGGGCATTCTGGACGGGCGGCACCGTGCTATATGTTCCGCGCAACGTCGAGATCACCGAGCCGCTTTACAGTCTGATCGGCCTCGCGGCTGAGGAGGCGGCCGACTTCAGTCACACGCTGATCATTCTGGAAGAGGGGGCCTCGGCCACGCTGCTCGAAGAGACTTCGTCCGCATCGACCACGGCGGCAGGGTTGCATGTCGGCGCGGTCGAACTGCTGCTCGCACCGCGGTCCAATCTGCGGTATGTCCAGCTTCAGAACTGGAACGAGAAGACGTGGCACTTCGGTCATCAGGGGGGTCGCGTGGAGCGTGATGCGTCGCTGCAATGGACCGTTGCGGGACTCGGCGCGAAGCTGGCACACATTCACCAGGAGGTCTATCTCGACGGCAAGGGAGCGTCGGCGCAGGTCAACGGCGTGACGTTCGCCACCGACAAGCAACTGATTTCGTACTACACGCAACAGACTCACAACGCCCCGCACACGACGAGCGACCTGCTCTACAAGGACGTCGTCCGCGACAAGGCCCGCTGTGTCTGGCGCGGCATGATCAAGGTGGCGAAGGACGCCCAGAAGACCGACGGCTACCAACGCAACGACGGGCTGCTGATGAGCGACACCTGCCGCGTCGATGCGATTCCCGGTCTCGAAATCGAAGCCGATGACGTGCGCTGCACGCACGGTGCGACGGCGGGCCGCGTCGACGAAGAGCAGCTCTTCTACGGCATGTGTCGGGGCCTGACCCGCTCCGAGGCGATGCACATGATCGTGACGGGCTTCTTCCAGCGCGTGTACGACCGCATCCCGGTCGAGATCGTCCGCGAAACACTTGGCCAGGCGGTCGAGCGCAAGCTGGGGATTGGTGAGTAACCGTCACTCGCTGATGAAGGGAGGTGCCATGATGAGCGTCGCCGAAACCAAATCGATCCGACTCAGCCGCCGCTCGAACGGGATGGAACTGGCTCCCGAAGAGTTCGACTCCGTGACGGAGTGGGATCCCGCGTACCGTTATGAACTGATTCGAGGAGTCGTCATCGTGAGTCCGATTCCCGCCGAAGGCGAAGCCGCACCTGTCGATCGACTCGGCTATCTCCTGCAGAGATATCAAGAGGATCATCCCGAAGGTGCTTCGCTCGACATGACACTGCCCGAGCGGTACGTCTACCTGCACGATGGCTCGCGCCGCCGGGCCGACCGCGTGATCTGGGCCGGACTGGGTCGCCTGCCCGACCCCAAGCTCGATCCGCCAGCAATTGCCGTCGAGTTTGTCTCCAGGTCGCGCCGGGATCGCAAACGGGATTACGAGATCAAACGCCGCGAGTACCGCGAGGTGGGCGTGGCCGAGTACTGGATCATCGACCGCTTTCGCCGAACCATGACCGTCTCGTTTCTGGATGGCACGGAACGAGTCGTGGCCGAGAACGAAACCTACGAGTCCCGCCTGCTGCCGGGATTTGTGCTGCCGCTTCAGAACTTGATGGCCATCGCCGATCGCTGGAAGTGACGTGGCACCCATTCGACTCCACCTGGAGTGACTGACGACCGAGTGACAACGCTGAGTGACGACTCGGCAATTTGATTTCGACGAGAAAGACCGCCCCGCATGTCCGAGTTCGAACGAGTCGCGTCCGTGGATGAGATTGCCTCCGGCGGTCGGTTGTCGATCTTCGTGAACGACGTCCCGGCCCTGCTGATTCGCGTGGGAGACGAGTTTTTCGCGATCGAAGACGTCTGCTCGCACGACGGCCAGCCGTTGACGAACGGCCCCGTGGTCGATTGTTCGATCACGTGTCCCCGGCATGGTGCGAAGTTCAACCTCCGCACGGGAGCGGCGATGTGCATGCCGGCCATCGAACCGATCTCGACGTTTGAAGTCCGGGTGCAGGACGGCGCGGTCTTCGTTCGGGCGCGTGACTGATGACCGAGAACAAGAAATCCTGGGTGCGTCCCGCCAGATCGACGCGCCCGACAGAACCACGACCCGATTCCGCGAGGCCCGCCATGACCACCAACACCACCATTCCTGAAACCGCTTCCCCTTCGATCACCTCCGTGCTGCCTGTCGTCGGCGAAGCTGCCGCCGATTGCAGCCATGACGCCACTCCGCACGATCACGCACATCACGATCACGCACATCACGATCATGCGGGAGGCTGCTGCGCCACGACGTCTCCCGTGGCGGCGGCCGCGGCTGTTGAGAAGGCGACCGCCATGGCTGCCGCCTGCGAAGCCGCGAACCAAGCGGCCAATTCGTGTGAGACCGAGGTCTCCTCCTCCGAAGGCGAATCGACCGTCGATGACGGCGCGCTGATCGAGGCGCTGCGTCAGGTGATCGACCCCGAGTTGATGATCAACATCGTCGATCTCGGCCTCGTCTATTCGATCAACCACACGGACCGGAAGGCTCAGGTCGAGATGACACTCACCAGCCCCGCCTGTCCCGCCGGCCCGCAGATCATCTCGCAGGCCAAGATGTCGCTGGAACAGATCGACGGCATCGACGTGGCTGAGATCAAGCTCACCATGTCCCCCCCCTGGACCCCCGCCCGCATGACCGACGAGGCCCGCGACCAACTCGGGATCTTTTGATCGCGCGGGGTTTAGTTGAACGAGCCAATGTGAAGTGTCCCGGACGCTCTGAGCGTCCGGGACACTTGCATTTGTGTACGACCGCCACGTTGCTTCGATTTGGTCGAATGACGGATGGCGAGTCCATGCCGATCACGCGAGGTTGAGTTGCCCGCGATGCGTCATCAAACTGGAATCATGTCGTCGGTCTGGTGGATGTGCTGTCTATGGGACTGGTCTGATAGAGTGATTATCGCGGATTGCCCTTCCTTTTGGAGACCATCATGTCGGAACTCGGTTCTGTGACTGCATTGATCCGTGAGGCCAAGGCGGGGAATGTCGAGGCGGTTGCGGCGCTGCGACAGCGTCTGGGACCGTTGATGCGGGCGCGGGCGGCCTCACTGTTGTCCGATCCAGTCCGTCGCACGGTCGGGGATGCCGAGGATGTGGAGGCGAGTGTCGGGGCCGATTTTTTTACTCGCCCCGACAAACTGGCGGCGGTCAACGATGAGTCGCGTCGGCACCTTGAAGCCATTCTCAGGAAGGCGGTCGGGCAAAAGGTGATTGAGTATCGTCGAAAGGCCAACGTGAGGATTCAGCCGGTTCGCGAATCCGAGATGGTGTCGGACGATTCGTCATCGTCGCCCGATATTGCTGTCGCGGGCGTGTCCGCCGAGCAACTGGCCGCCGATCTCGCCGAGCAGATCGAAGGGCTTCCCGCCGAACATCTGGAATTAGTCATGATGCTGTTGGAAGACCGGTCGATTCGCGATATTGCACGGGAACGTGACGTGACGCGCTATCAGATCGAGCAGCAGCTTCAGCAGATCGGCAAATTCCTGGAAGGGCGATGATGGCGGACGACGAAGCAGCAAGCCCCGGTTCGGCCCCAACGGTGAATGATCCGTGGCGGGACGTGGCCGCGCGCTTTGTGGCGTCGCACGCGAGCGACCGGGAATTGACAGACGTGATCGCCGCGATCCCGGCCGGTGAGTTGTCAACGTGGATCGAGTCCCGACTCGGCGAGGCATTGGCCCGGTGTTGGGAGCAGCCCGTTCGGCCGGCCCTGTCCACACTGAAGCGGTCGTTCCCGAGGGACCATCACGCCAGGCTGCAATCGCTCTACGAAGAATCGCGCCGACAACACGAAGCAGCCATGTCGGGCATCCCGACTCAGTACGCGCTCGTCCGGCCACTCGATCAGGGAACGTTTGGCGAGGCGTCTTTGCACCGCGACGAGGCTCTGGGTCGCGAGGTCGTCATCAAAGTGGACCGACTCCACTGCGACCCTGTCGTGGTGATGGAGACGGCTGAGGGACGGCACATGGTTGCCAGTCAGAGTCGGCATGTGGCGCACGTCTTTATGAACGGACTGACTTCCACCGGGCGGCGCTATCTGGTGATGGAGTACCTCGCCGGGGGAACTCTGGCCGAACGATTGAAGGCGTCGCCGCAGGGATTGAAGCTCAACGAAGCTGTCCATTTGGCGTTGCAGCTTCTGACGGGACTGCGAGACGCGCACAAGGCGGACGTTCGGCACAACGATCTCAAACCGGCGAACGTGATGTTCGACGGGAAGGGCGAGTTGAAGCTGGTCGATTTCGGGGCCGCGCGATCTCACGAAGAAATCGTCTCCGATCCAGCGGCCTTCGCCGGGGGAACGCTTTGCTATCTCGCTCCCGAACGCTGGCAGGGAAAACCCGAACTGACCGAATCGGACCTGTTCGCCGTCGGGGCGATCCTGTTTGAAATGCTGACCGGCCATCGCTGCTACTCGGCCAGTGATCGCGATGGGCTTGAGCGACTGATCTGTGACCAGTCGGCCCGGTCCATCCGGACGCTGGCCCCTGATCTTCCGCAGGGTCTCGACGACATCGTGGCCCGCGCACTGCACCGCGATCCCGACCAGCGGTTCCACAGCGCACCCGAGTTCATCGATGCGCTCCGTTCCCCCGAGTTGCGCAGCGATGACCTGCGATCGGCCACAGCCAGCACGCTGCCCGGTTATGACAGCGACTACTACACCGAGCCGTCTCCCGGTTGGACGGAGAAGCTCGAACGGGGTCTGCGCGACACCGGTTTGGTCTTCCTGTACGGCCCACCCGGCAGCGGCAAGTCGCTCACATCGAGTCGGCTGGCGAACGAGTCAAGTTCCCCTTACCGCTTCTGGCTGAATGCCTCCGACGAGACCCAACTGGTTGCCAGTCTGGCCGTGGCCCAGCGACGACTGCTCGGCTTGAAGGAGTCGGAGAAGGATGACCTCCACGCCTATGCGAAGGGGTTCTTGGAAAGCCTCTCCGCGCTGTCGGGCGTCCTGCTGGTCTACGACAACGCCAACGATTTGAAGTTGCTGGAGAAGTGGTTCCCGCGCGGCGCTGTCGCGGCCCAGGTGCTGGTCACCACGCAAAGTGATCCCGGCCACGCCTACTGCGGACGCCAGGTCGTCGCCTTCAATCTCGATGAATTGGAACCGCCCGCCGCGAGGGAATTCTTTCTGAAACGCAGCGGTCGCCTGGAACACAACCAATCGTTGACGGACGCGGATGCCGGCGAGATCGCGGCGTTGGATGCGCTGTTCGCCGATCTGGGACAGCTGCCACTCGCCATTGAAGCTGCCGCCCACATCTGTTCGCAGGCCACTTCGATTGCCGACTATCACGCCGAATTGAGGGGGACGCCGCAGGTGGAATTGTGGGGCGACGAGGTCACGACGGCCACCCGGCATCCCGGACTGCGAGCATCGCTCACGTTGCTGTTCGAGCAGATCCAACGACAACCGAACGACGCCTTCAGGCTCCTGAACGAGGCTGCGTGGCTGGACCCCGACGCGATCCCCGACTGGCTGGTCTCCTACTCCCCGCGCGAGCGTCACGCACTGCAACAGGCCAACCTGTTGTTCGTCGTCCCGAATGAGAACACGATTGCCGGTGGATCGGCCTTGGTTCGCATGCACCGCGAGCACCAGTTCCATCTGCGCGGACGGCAGACCGAAATCGAGCGTAAGGAATGTGTTGAACGATTGGTCGAGCGTCTCGAGCTCCCCGACGACCTCGATCTCGCGCTATGGCGGTTTGACAAGTCAATGGGGCGTGGTCCGACCGCCGCGCTGTCGAACCTGACCAGTCTCCTCACGTGGGCGGAGCGACTCCACCTCCCCGTCGATACCCAGGGACGCCTGATGTCCGCCATCGGTGAACTTCACCTTGTTCGGGCGGAGTATTACGAAAGCGAGTCCATCTTGAGTGAGGCGTTGCGCCGGATGGAGTCGAATTCCCTCAGCCCCTCAAAGCTCGCGGCCATTCTCTGGCAACAGCGGGCGGTGGTGGCTTTGTTTCAAGCCACCACATCCATCGCAATTGAATACGTGGAGCAGAGTCTCGTCATGTTGCGAAGCCTCGATTTGGCCAATCATCCCCTGTTTGCCGTCTCACTCCATACGAAGGCCGATGCGTTGCGGACGCAGGGAACGGAGTCGGCCATCACCGAGGCGCTTGGCTTATACGACGAGGCGTTGCGGATCGACGAGGCGGCGCAAGGGAAGAGTCATCCGGCATACGCGGCCACGCTCCACGCGAAAGCCGGTGCGTTGCTGTCACGGGGATCGGAGGCGGGCATTACCGAGGCGCTCGGTTTGTGCGACGAGGCGTTGCGGATCAAAGAGGTGGCTCAGGGAAGGCACCATCCGAGCTATGCGGCCACGCTTCACGAAAAGGCTCGCGCGTTACTGTCGCGGGGAACGGAGGTGGACATTACCGAGGCGCTCCGCTTGTATGACGAGGCGTCGCGAATCAATGCGGCGGCGTTGGGGAAGAGCCATCCGAGCTACGGGGCCACTCTCCACGCGAAGGCCGGTGCGTTGGAGTCGCTTGGAACGGAGTCGGATATCGCCGAGGCGCTCGGCTTGTACGACGAGGCGTTGCGGATCGACGAAGCGGCATTAGGGAAGAGCCACCCGGCATACGGGGCCACTCTCCACGCGAAGGCCGGAGCATTGCTGTCGCTTGGGACGGAGTCGGAAATCACCGAGGCGCTCGGCCTGTACGACGAGGCATTGCGGATCATGGAGGCGGCGTTGGAGAAGAGCCATCCGCGTTACGCAGCCACCCTTGATTCGAAAGCACTCGCATTGATGATCCGGCGCCAGGGTGCGGATCTTCGGTGGGCTTATGAATCATTCGACAGGGCCTACCAAATCCGGAAAACAGCACTGGGAGCGATTCACCTCGACACGGCTCATTCACTTTTCGGTCGAGGACACGCTGGCTACCTGCGGGCGGTTGAGCGGGACCGACGCAAGGATGCTGAGACCGCGTTGTCGGACATGAATCAGGCCATCAAGACGATGGTGGCCTTGTTTCCCAGCGGGCATCCGCAACTGATCGGCATGTATTGGAATCGGGCCAAAGCCCGGCGCGAACTTAGGATGCACCTCCTTGCTGCCGACGACGTTGCCGAAGTGACGCGGCTGCAACGACTGTTCAAAGGGATACCGTCTGACACGGCAGAGTAGGCTGAAGCGGATGCTGATCGTCGTGCAGTGGAACAACTCAACCTGCCTGCCACCACTGAACGGCAGACGCTCTCTGATTTTCTCCCATCAATCCGAAATTCTTCCGCCACGCGTCGCAATCATGCGGGTGAAGCCCCATGGCTCCGACGTTCTGCTGCATGTGCGGCGGTTGGGGCTGGAACTCAAGATTGAGGGGATTCGCCATGAACCGTTTGCACCTGATCGCCCTGGGTTGCGTCAGCGCCATCGCCACCACACACACGCTCGAATGCCAACACGATCCGAATACCACGGTCGTCGAATGGGTGGGAGCCATCGCCTACTGCGTCCTGGCCATCATTCAACTCATCCTCTTTTTCCGAGGCGGCAACGACCCGCATCGCCCGCCGTCGTTGTAGGCCACGCGGCAGAAACAATCTGTCGAAAAAACACGGGGCCACGTTTCCAACGCGCCCCGCGTGTTTTGATGGGATGGTTGATCGCGCCCAAAAATCCGCTCGGGGTCTGGCAGTTCAGAATTCAGAATTGGCCGAGCGCGACCTGCGAACTCGGCAGCCAACCCCGCTGCGGCCAATTGTGAATTGTGAAGTGCCAGACCCCCGCTCGTTGTGCGCGGGTCTCCTGACCCCGCACAGATCCCGACCGCAGGTCTCCTCTTCGTTATTGCTGCTGGAGAACGCGAGCTGCGGTTCGGGCGAGACGGGCGGGGAGCGAAGAGGAGACCTGCGGTCGG
>JANODP010000200.1:0-4436 GCA_031412755.1 Schlesneria sp.
TCAAATTGGTAAGGATGTAGGGTGGGACCAGCGGCGCTTCGCCGCGCCGGCCCACCATCAATTCTCGAAGGTTTTTCATGGTGGGCCGGCGCTCGAAGCGAGCTTGTCCCACCCTACGTTGAAATTGGGAAGAGCCGTGACTGGAAGTCCCGGACTGGCTGTTCCCCGTCCGAGAGGGTTGTCAGAATGCTCCGCAACTCATTTTCGGCCTCTTTCTCAGCGGAGCGAAGTAATGACGCGAATGGCATTCGTGGGTCTGATGGTCCTGTCCGTTGCTCCCGTGTTCGCCGACGACTGGCCGCAGTTTCGCGGGCCGAACTGCGCGGGGGTTTCCAAGACGCGGGCTCCGCTGCCGACTCAGTTCTCCGAGACCGAGCACGTGAAGTGGTCGGCCAAACTGGGAGATGGAATCGGCTCGCCGGTGGTGGCTGCGGGGCGCGTCTTCACCTCGGCCATGATTGATGACAAGACCGTCGGGCTGTTTGCCTTCGACGCGGCCTCGGGGCAGCCACTCTGGAAGCGGTCGTGGCCGATCGGTGACGCGGATGAAATTCACGCGACGAACAGCCACGCGGGAACGACTCCCGCCGCCGATGCCGACCGCGTCTACTTCTATTTCAGCACGCTCGGCATGGTGGGGCTCGACGCGAAGACCGGGGCCGACATCTGGAAGAGGGAACTGCCGGTTCCGTATTTCGTCTTCAAGTGGGGCGCGGGAATGTCGCCCGTGCTGCACAAAGATCTGGTGTTGTTCTGCCAGGATGACGATCTCCACCCGGCCCTCTACGCCTTCGACAAACGAACCGGTGAGATTCGCTGGAAAGATGATCGCAACGACCAAGCCGTCAACTACTCGCACCCGGTCATCTGCGAAACGCCCACCGGTGACGAGATCGTGATTGCCGGGACGGGACTGTTGATCGGCTACGAACCGGCCACGGGGAAACGGTTGTGGCACGCCCGCACGCTGCTGAGAAACATCAAGACCACTCCGGTCTGCCACCACGGGATCGTCTACGTTTCGTTGCAGAGCAAGGGGATCGCCAGCCAGTGGCTCGCTTCGATCGACCGGGCCAAGACGGGGAACAGCGACAACAAGGTCTCGCGGGAAGAGACTCAGGCCTTCTTCGGCAAGCGGCCCGTCCCCGAGGCGTTCTACAAGAAGACGTTTGAACGGGGCGATCTCAACAAAGATGGAGTCCTCGAAGGACGCGAACTCGATATCGCCTTCCTGCCTCCCGGCAACGCGGCGGGCGCGACGTTCGACGCGGAGGTCGCCGAGGATGAGTTCATCGTGGCGGTGAAGGGGGGAGGCCGCGGCGACGTGACGAAGACTCACGTCCTGTGGAAGCACCCGACCAAACACACCGATCACATCGTCTCGCCCCTCGTCGTCAGTGACCGCATGTTCCTGGTCAAGACCGGCGGAATCGCCACCTGTTTCGAGACCGGCCAGGGGAAGCCACTGTTTGGCCCGGCCCGCATCGAGAACGCGGGCGAGTACTTCGCGTCTCCCATCTACGGCGACGGCAAAATTTTCGTGGCGGGTGAGAACGGCAAGATCGTCGTGCTGCGAGATGCCCGGGAACTCGAAGTCCTCAGCGTCAACGAGATGGGCGACTCGATCCTCGGCACGCCAGCGATTGCAGACGGCGCGCTGTTCGTTCGCACGCGGAAAGCCCTGATGAGAATTCAGTGAGGACCAGAGATCGGAACACTGATCCTCGCTCATCCCCACTGATGGAATTGCGGAACATTGGTTCTCTGAGCTGAGGGCTTCTGAATCAGTGTCGATCAGCGAGCATCAGCGTTCCCCAAGTGCCTTTTTTTTTGAGTCCATTCAACGTTCAGGAATCGTCCCGACATGAGAAAGAGCAAGACGCTGGCCCGCATCCGCAATCAGCAAACGGTACGGATGTGCTGTCTCGGCCATTACATTCCGATGTTCGTCAAACATGCGGCACACAATGGCTTTGACTGCATCTGGCTCGACCTGGAGCATCGCAACCTGTCGGACCGCGATGTGCAGGCGCTGCTGGTCCAGTCGCACCTGCACGACATCGACGTCATGGTCCGGCCGGCGACGACGGAGAAAACGGGGCTGTACCGCTATCTCGAAGACGGCGCGGCGGGGTTGATGGTTCCCCACGTCAACACGCCGGAGAAGGCCCGGATGCTGGTCGATGCGGTGAAGTATCCGCCGATCGGCGACCGCGGCCTCGATGGAGCGGGACTCGACGCCGACTTCTATTGCGGCGATACAGATGCCTTCGTGAAGCACGCCAACCGGGAAACGTTTCTCGTCGTACAAGTCGAGACACCGCAGGCGGTCAGCAACGTGGACGAGATCGCCGGCGTGGCGGGAGTGGACGGCATCTTCATCGGTCCCGGAGACCTCGGCCTGCGACTGAAGCTCGACCCGAGCAACATCACGCTGGAGGCCGCGTATGAACGAGTGGCCGCCGCGTGTGCCCGACACGGCAAGGCGTGGGGCTCGCCGACGGCCACTCCGGAAATCCTGAAGCAGCGAATCCAGCAGGGTGGCCAGTTGCTCAACCACGGTGGCGAATTCGGAGCCATCATGAACATGCTCAAGGAATGCATCAAAGCCTTTGACGGCGTCGAGCAGGGTGCAGGATGATGAGTCAGTCAAACGCCATGAATCTCACCGGCAAGGTCGCCCTCGTCACGGGAGCCGGCCGGGGAATCGGGAAAGGCTGCGCGATACAGCTCGCGCGGTGCGGGGCCGATGTCGTCCTCAACGATCGTCCGGGCAGCCTGGATTTGGAGGCGACTGCCGACGAGATCCGAGCGCTGGGACGAACCTGCCGCGCGATCGAAGCGGATGTCTTTTCCCGGGCGGGTTGCGAACGATTGCTGAGCGAGGCGCTCGAATCCTTCCCGCGCATCGACATCCTGGTGAGCAACCCGGCCTACAGCCGCCGCCGAGCATTTCTCGATTACTCGCCCGACGAGTTCGAGAAGACGATCAACGGCACACTGACCAGCGGTTTCCACATGAGCCAACTCGTGGCACGCCACATGGTCGCGCGCGGTGGAGGCGGCAAGATCGTCTTCATCTCCAGCGTGCAGGCCGAGATGCCGATCAGCCTGTGCGTCGCGTATGGAGCCGCCAAGGCGGGACTGAATCACATGACGCGGTCGATCTCCGTCGAATTGGCTCCGCACCGCATCAACGTGAACGCCATCGAGCCGGGCTGGATCGACACGCCCGGCGAGCACGTCTCCTTCTCGGACGAGACGATGGCCAACGAAGGCCGCGCTCTGCCGTGGGGACGACTCGGTCTGCCGGAAGACATCGGCCATGCTGCAGCGTTTCTGGCGTCGGACCAGGCCGACTACATCACCGGAACCGTCTTGCCCGTGGACGGCTGCTTCCGTTTCAAGGACTGCCGGGCCGAGAACATCATCCCGCCGACGGAGCCGGGACGATGACGCTGCAACTCAAACAGTTCGCGTTTCGAGGCGCGGCCGACGGGCCGCACCTGCTGATCACCGGCGGCGTTCACGGCGATGAGTTTGAACCGATGGCCGCCATCCGCCGGCTGATCTCGTTGTTCGAGAATCACTCGCCCGACATCTCCGGCTTTCGTGGGCGAGTCACCCTGATCCCCGTCGTGAACGAAGCCGCCTTCCTGCGGGGACATCGCTGTGCCGACGACGGCCTCGACCTTGCGCGAACGTGCCCCGGTCGAGCGGATGGCAGCATCACCGAACAGACGGCGTGGGCGTTGAGCGAATCGATTCGCAGCGCCGACTTCTACATCGATCTCCATACCGGCGGCACCGAGCTGTCCGTGTACCCGCTGACCGGCTACGTGCTGCACGCGAACCCGGATGTCCTGGCAACGCAACGACGCCTGGCGCGGGCCTTCAATCTGCCCGTCGTTTGGGGAACAGCGGCCAATCTCGAAGGTCGGTCCCTCTCCGTCGCGCGGGATGCGAACGTGCCGGCAATCTACTGCGAGTACCTCGGGACGGCGACGTGCGATCCGGCGGGAGTCGAGGCCTACGTGAACGGGTGCCTGAACGTGATGTCCGAGTTGGGCATGCTCGACTGGGCACAGCCACCCAATCGGGTCAAACACGTCGTGGAGAATCCGGATCCCGGCTCGGGGCACATGCAGGTCTGCAACCCGTCTCCGATCACTGGCTATTTTGAAACGAGAGTGAAACTCGGCGACGCCGTCCGCGCAGGTGATCAACTCGGAACGGTCCACCCGCTCGATGGTGGCGCGCCTTCCGTCATCGCAGCAACTCAGTCCGGCATCGTCCTCGTCCTGCGAACGTTTCCCCGAGTCCGCGCGGGCGAGTCGGTCGGTGTCGTGATGGAGATGGAGACAGAGATCACTCAGGGGTCAGGCACTCCAAACTTCAAACGGCAGCGGTGGAGATCGTGATTGTGCGTTCACGCG
>JANODP010000201.1:0-7230 GCA_031412755.1 Schlesneria sp.
TCAAATTGGTAAGGATGTAGGGTGGGACCAGCGGCGCTTCGCCGCGCCGGCCCACCATCAATTCTCGAAGGTTTTTCATGGTGGGCCGGCGCTCGAAGCGAGCTTGTCCCACCCTACGTTGAAATTGGGAAGAGCCGTGACCGCTGCCTCTGGCGAAATCACGAACACGGCACGGGTTGGTAGCTGAGACGGTTTAGCGCCTGGCTGAAGACCAGGAGAGAAGGATTCGAGCGCCTTCCAACCCACCTTCAACCCGGATTATTCACGCCTCGGGTCGTGTCGCCGACAAAGCGTGGCATTGAAGGCTGACGCGCAAGCGAAGGGATGTCACAGCAGAACCTTCGCTTGCGCGTCAGGCTTCAATGCCACCATGAATAATCCGGACTAACAACGTTCCGGGCGGTCCCGGAGAACAGAGATGGTACGTCCACAGACACGGCCCGTTCGACTTCTGGTGAGGTTGCCAGTCTTTCAAGCTGGCCAGGTTGGGTTCGAATCCCACACGGGTCAATGACGAGTCGAGAGCAGAGAGTCGAGCGTCCAGAGCCAGAGCAGAAATTCGCCAACGGAGGTCTGGTCTGGCTCTCGACTCTTGACCCTCGACTCTCAACTCAGCCGCTTGGTGGTGTAACGGAAGCACATCGTTCTGATACGGCGGGAGCGACGGTTCAACTCCGTCCCGAGCGATTGAACAAGGAGCAAGTCATGGAACAAGTTCTGTCCAACAAACGTATCCACGTCCGCAGGCGGGGTCGTGGTGTAACGGCAGCACAGCGAGCTTTTACCTCGCCCGGCGGGGGTTCGAATCCCTCCGGCCCCATGACGAGCGGTTGGCGATTAGCTTTTAGCGGTTAGCCCAAGGCAATGAAGCGGAGTCTTTCTGGCTAATCGCCAATTGCTAACAGCTAACCGCTGCTCGCGGGATCAAGGTGTTAGCGGCAGCACACTCGGTTCTTACCCGAGCAGGTGACGGTTCAAGTCCGTCTGGTCCCAATCAGTCGAGGGTGGAGAGTCCAGAGTCGAGAGCCAGAACAGCCAGACGACCCCTTTTTTCCTCCGGCTCTCGACTCTGGACTCTTCACTCTCGACTCCCCAAGCACTGGTCGTTTAGCGGCCAAGACACCGCACCCGTAATGCGGCAACGTGGGTTCGAGTCCCACCCGGTGCTCTGAAGAAGAGTGACGAGTTGAAAGTCACGAGTCACGAGTGAAGAACGACGGGGAAGCGGCCTGCATGGGACTCGTCACTCGTCACTTTCATCTCGTCACTCCTCGACTCCCACTTCGGTCAATTCGGTCCCGTGGTCAAACGGTACGACACCAGCCCGACATGCTGGAGGAGATGGTTCAACTCCATCCGGGATCAATCGCGAACGCGGTCTGTAGGTGTTGCGGCAGCACACGTCCTTGGTAAGGACGAAGCTCGGGTTCAATTCCCGGACGGACCTTTCGAAACATGGGCTGCTGGTCCAACGGCACGACATCTGGGTCGCAACCAGAAGATCGGGGTTCGACTCCCCGGCGGTCCACTGACGACGAAACGGGCTCATGGTCCAACGGCACGACGCCAGCTCGGCAGGCTGGCCTGTCTTTAGAGAAACAAATACAGGGGGTTCGATTCCCGGTGGGTCCACTGAATGAATACGGAAGGTAGCCGGATATGGTTGGCCGGACCGCACTGCTAACGCGGCTCTCCCGCAAGGGAGATGAGGGTTCGAATCCCTTGCCTTCCGCTGGATGATGAACTGCCGACGGCATGATGAACCGCCCACGGCGGCCTCGATGGTGAAATGGAAATCACTCCCCGCTTCTAACGGGGCATTCCGGGTTCGAGTCCTGGTCGTGGCAATGGGAAGTCGAGAGCAGAGAGTCGAAAGTCAAGAGCCAGACAAGAGGATTGATTTCCTTGTCCTATCTGGCTCTCGACTCTCTGCTCTCTGCTCTCGACTTTCGGAAGGGCCACCCGAATGGTGACGGGAGCCGGTTGGAAGCCGGTCGAGCATGCAGAGTGCCTTGCGGGTTCAACTCCCGCTCCTTCCGCTGCGAACCTTTTGAATCGTCCACCGTCTAGTCTTCGTTCTTCCATCACCACCATCTGTAAGAAAGGGGCCGACGATGCGAAAGCCAACAGCCACACATCCCGTGCGATTACCGGCCTCGTGGATGGTCCACGATGGCGACTGACCTGAGACGTGACTCCCGTGGGGAATCACGTCGTCTCCAATGAGGAAATTCTCTCATGGACATGAATGTTCTCCAGCGGCACTTCGCGCGGATCGGCGCTCGTGCCCAAATTCGCTGGCTCGACGCTCGTCGGGTTCGCGGTCCCGTAGCGCTCGACATCGCCCGCGATCGGCTGGGTGAGTTGTTCGACATTCAAGTGTCGCGCGACGCCTCGCCGAGCGTGGAAGTCCTGCAGGCGGAGCCGCAGCGTCGGCATCTGTTGCTGCTCACACGATCGGCAATGGATCAGAAGCACAAGTTTCTGTGCGGTCATGACGAACGACATTGGTTCGTTGCGGCCGTGCCGGAAGATCGGGCCGTCTCGACAGTCCGGTCGGCAATGGAAGCCCTGAAGCCGCCGGAGATCCAGCGGCGTCAGGAACTGTTGCGGGTTCGGCCGAAGAATCGGAACCGACGCCGGAACGAGGCCTTCATCCGTCAGGGTGAGTGGTTCTTCGTTCCGGTGAGTGGGCTGGAAGTCCGGCCGCAGTTGGTGCTGACAAACGAGCCACTGCGACGCGGTGGTGGCAAGCCGCACATGGTTGAGTTTCTGTACCGCTCGGGCGGTGAACTTGTCTATGTGTGTCGGCAGAAGCCCAACGGTCTGACACAGGCGCAGTTCAACGCGCTGGTGTCGCGCAAGCCGGAGGCCAAAGTTTGGAGATGGCAGACGCTCCGGCGCAACCCGTCGGTCTATGTGCGGGGCCGTGTCCGACACGCCGACCATGCCACGATTGAGTTGCGCGACTGGCATCAAGTGCTGATGAATACGGAAACGCAGGCAGCCGCGATGCGGCACGTGGCGTTCCTGGACTGACGACCGGCCTGTCCGGTCACGCGGACGCGAGCAGGCTCGCGTCCGTTTCTGGTGTTCGTGGTGTAGTGGTTTCTGCACGTCGGTTTGTGAAGCCGAAGGTGACGGTTCGATCCCGTTCGAGCACCCCTTGAAAGAGTCGAGAGCGGAGAGTCGAGAGACCAGAGCCAGAGAAGACAATGACTGCGAACTTCTTTCTGGCTCTCGTCTCTGGACTCCCGTCTCTCGACTCACTGGAGAAGATCATGGTGACGATGCTGACTCGACCAACGCTGGTGCTGAACCGGATCTGGCAGCCGGTGGGCCTGGCCACTGTCGCCCGCTCGCTGACGCTGGTGGCGGCGGAACGGGCCTGGATCGTCGATCCCGCGGACTTTCAGCAGTACACATGGGCCGATTGGGCGAAGCGGATTCCACAAGAGAATGAACCGTTCGTCCAGGCGGTGACGTTCCGGATTCGCGTGCCGGAGGTGATCACGCTGATGGAGTACGACCGGGTTCCCACGAACGCGGTCACCTTCAGCCGGCGGAACATCTACAAGCGCGACCGGTATACCTGCCAGTATTGCCACGCTCAGCCGGGGAGTGAGGAACTGACGATCGACCACGTGCAGCCGCGATCGCGCGGCGGAACCAGCACGTGGGAGAACTGTGTCCTGGCCTGCCTGGAGTGCAACAAGCGAAAGGCGGATCGCACGCCGACCGAAGCGCACATGCCGCTGCGGAAGTCGCCGGTTCGTCCGACGTGGCGACCGCTCTATGCCCGGCACGACGAGCGAATCGAAAGCTGGTCCAAGTTCCTCAGCGAGGCGTACTGGACCGTGGAACTGGATGAATAGGTTGAGGGTTGATGGTCGAAGGTTGAGAGTCAGAGAAGGAGCCGATTCCCTCTGGCCATCAACCCGAGACCATCGACCATCGACCTTCACACGAGTGACGCTCCTGGGAGAGCAGGCCGCCTCCAAAGCGACTGCATGGGGTTCGAATCCTCACGCTCGTGCTGATGGAATTGGTCTGAACCTTTCGTTTGTTGGTCGTGTCTCGTGCGTGCCTCAACTGACCGTCGGGACTCCATCCACATCTTCAAAAAGATGTGCCGCAAGGCACGATGTCTCGGCGAAACTTCGTTGAGGTCTTCAGAAGCATTTGATCCAACTGCCTGTTTGGGACTACACGTAACTATGACGGCCCTAAGGTAGCGATGTCGGGCGACCGACTAGTGAAGCGACGGACGTCTCTCGCAGACCACGCCGCGTGTCCACTGTTGAATCCTCGTGGTTTGATAAGGAAGGCATCTCAGCGAACTCCTCGTTGGATCATTGAAATACGGATCGACTGCCGGTTCGGAGTCCATGCTTTTGTAACGCCGTGGTCGTGGGTTCGAGTCCCACCAGCCACCCATTTCCATCACGGTGGCTGTAGCTCAGTGGTAGAGCACGTAAAACCTCTGGCCACAACTTCGTCGATCCGTTTGCCTGCTGGTTACGAATTACAGACTGCCCCGACTGTCCGATTGGAGTCCATGGGAACTGGAGTTTGAAAGAGCATGTGGGTTCGAGTCCCACCAGCGCGGCAACGCGCCGTGGCGGAATGGCAGACGCGCCAGTTGTCTCGCAAGAGACGCTCTCTGGTCATCACTTCGTCGGGACACTTAACTTCCGAAACAGAAAAGGAGGGAGCCATGTTCGTTCGCTTTCAAACCTGACTGCGCTGTTCCGAGACCGGTCGCCGGCTGGGACTCTTCCACGGCGCGGGCCGCTTGGAAGAGAGTGGACGGTTGGACGAGAGCCAGCGCGAGTTCCTCGAACAGCACCTCGACTGGTTCAACGATCATCTGACGGTTCCGACTCTGGGTGAGCACGGCTGAAGAGCCGTCTTCTGGTTCTACGGTTCGTCGCGCGAGATGGTTTCGCGGTGCTGGCAGGTGGTCTGGTGTTTGCGCGAGGCGAATGTGCCGGTGGCGATGCTGACCTGTCGCCAGCCCGGTCGAATTGTCTACGCCGACGAACACCAGATCGCCGCCGTACCGTCGAGCCATCCGCGCTCCGAAGCGTGGCGTCTCGTCCGGTGAATGGTTGAGGGGCGAGACTTCGGAACGGGGGACGTGAGTCCCCTGGTTCGGCCCGTAATTGCCACCACGCAGAAATTGCCACCACGCGAAATCAGGGGACTCACGTCCCCCGCTCCGAAGTCCCCGTGTGTTTGCTTCAGTGTTAAAACTGATTCCAAAAAAGGAGGGATCAACATGGCCAACAAGTCTCTGTTCAACAGCGCCAAGAGTCTCTTCCAGAAGACGAACGCGCGCAATGACGCCGGCGGCCCGGCGTATCTCATGGAGCCGAAGCACGCGCTGGCGCAGCTCGCCGCGACCGGCTGCTTCAACGGGACGTTCTACGCCAACGCCGAGTCGCAGCTTGACGCGCTGAAGTCGCTGATCGCGCAGGTCAACGACAACGCGTTCCTCGCCAAGCTGGCGGTCTACAGCCGCGAACGAGCTTACTTGAAGGACATGCCCGCCGCGTTGACGGCTGCGCTCGCGGCGCGCGACACGGTGTTGTTCCATCAGGTATTCGACCGGGTGATCGACAATGGCCGCGTTCTGCGCACGCTGTTCCAGATGATCCGTTCGGGCCAGTTCGGCAAGCGCAGCCTGTCGAGCGCCACGCAGCGAGCCTTCCAGCGCTGGTTGAACTCGGCATCGGTCGAGAAGTTGTTGTCGGCGTCAATCGGTGGCGATCCGAGTCTGCGCGATGTGCTGCGTCTGGCGCGGCCAACTCCGCCGGACAACGCTCGGCGAGCGCTGTTCGGCTGGTTGACGGACAAGGAGCCGGCCCAGTGGGCTCCCGCCAGCGAAGCCGATTTGCCCGAGCAGGTTCGTTTGTTGAAGGCGTTCCGTTCGGCGGAGACGGTCGAGCAGCAGGTTGCGTTGGTGTCTCAACTGCATGCGCGGTGGGACTTGCTGGCGGATACGGCCAGGGGACCGTCGGTCTGGGCGGCGATCGCCCGCACGATGGGACCGCAGGCGCTGCGCATGAATCTCAACACGCTGCAACGTCACGGTGTCTTCGACAACGCGGGCGTCGTGCAGTTCGTGGCGGGCCGCCTGGCGGACGCGGACGAAATCCGTCGTTCGCGCCAGTTTCCATATCAGTTCTTCGCCGCGTACTTGAACGCGTCGGAGGATGTTCCGCGAGCGATCAAGACCGCGCTGCATCAGGCGGCCGAGATCGCCTGTGGAAACGTGCCCGAACTTCCGGGACCGGTCGTGATCGGTCTCGACACGTCGGGTTCGATGCAGTCGCCGGTGACGGGTCAACGAGGTCGAGGCGGCTCGACCTCAATGCGGTGTGTTGATGTGGCGGCCCTGTTCGCCGCAGCGATGCTCCGCCGCAATCCGGACAGCGTGGTGATCCCGTTCGACACGTCGGCCTACGACGCAAAGTTCGATCCGGCGGACTCGATTCTGAGTCTGGCGGAGCGGCTGGCGAAGTACGGCGGCGGCGGAACGGATTGCTCGCTGCCACTGGCCAAGGCCAACCGCAGCTTCGGGAACCGCAAGTTCGCGGGTTGCATCTTGGTGAGCGACAACGAGAGCTGGGTCTACCAGCAGCGGGCGTTCGCGCTCGGCGCGAATGGCTCGACGGGCGTGCTGACCGAATGGCAGCGGTTCGTGCAGAATCAGGTTCGCTTGCAGGGCGAGAGTTTTGCGGGACCGAAGCTGGTCTGCATCGACCTGCAACCCAACTCGACGACGCAGGCCCCGGAACGGAGTGACATCCTGAACGTCGGCGGCTTCAGTGACGCCGTGTTCGGCGTGATCGCCGCGTTCCTGCACGACGACGCCAACCGCTTCGTCACGGAAGTCGAGGCGGTCGCGCTGTAAGTTTCTGATTTCGATGCCAGACGAAGAACGAGGGACCGGCGCCTGGCGCTGGTCCCTCGTTGTTTCGGTACGTCGCAGGCCGAGAGACCAAGTCACCACGACAACCCCAGCGGCTCAACTCGCTGGGGTTGATTTGTTGATGGTGCCTGGAACCGGACTGTCGATCCGGTAAGCCGCAGTGATTGGAATGCCCCCGGCTAACAGCCCGTTGGAAAAATTAATCGAGTGCCACGGCTGTGTCAGCCGTGGAGACGGTCACAAGTCTCTCGACATTCACACGGCTGACACAGCCGTGGCACTCCCTTTTCAAC
>JANODP010000202.1:0-16191 GCA_031412755.1 Schlesneria sp.
CCCGGCCCCTCTCCCCAGAGGGGCGAGGGGAGGAAGAGCAGGCACACTCCCCAGTTCTCGCTCCAGTGCGCGCAGGTAGTCGCCGATCAAGTCGTCTCGTCCGGCGATCAGCGTGAAGTCGCAGTAACCACAACGATGGGCGCAGAACGGCACGTGAATGTAGGCAGAGCGCGGCATGGCTCGCGAAGTCTATCGGCCTGCGCCGCTCCTTGCCCGGCCGATGGGCATTGGTTATGGTTCTCACAGACATTTTGTCACCCGCCAGAACTGCCCGCCTTTCACCTTTCGAGTCTGCTCACAGGATGCTCACGATGTTGCTGCGACCTTGGACGGCCTGCTTGTTCGGTCTGTTGTTCTGTCTGCCCCTCGGAGCGTTCGCTCAGGAAAAGAAGGCCGCCGATCCGCTCGATTGGCCCTACTGGCGCGGTCCCGAAATGAACGGCATCTCGCGCGAGAAGGGCCTGCCCGAGACGTGGGAGCCGGATGGCGAAAACATGCTGTGGAAGAGCGCCGAGTTGGGAACGCGCTCCACGCCGATCGTGATGAACGGCAAACTTTACACCCTCGTGCGGCACAACCCCGGGACGAAGGAAGAGGCCGAAAAGGTCGTCTGTGTGGACGCGGCGACGGGCGAGAAAAAATGGGAGAACGTCTTCAACGTCTTCCTCTCCGACGTGCCGGACACCCGCGTCGGCTGGTCGAGCGTGGTGGGCGACCCCGAGACCGGACACGTTTTCGCGCTGGGAGTCTGCGGCTATTTCCAGTGCCTCGACGGCGAGACCGGCAAGACGATCTGGTCGCACTCGATGAGCGAGGAATACGGCCTGCTCAGCACCTACGGCGGACGAACCAACTTCCCCATCGTCCACGAAAATCTGGTCATCATCAGCGGCGTCGTGATCGGCTGGGGTGAGATGGCCAAACCGACGTATCGCGTCATCGCGTTCGACAAGCGGAATGGTGCCGCGGTCTGGTTCCAGGGGACGCGCCCGTTTCCCGAGGACACGACGTACAGCGGTCCGGCGATCGCGGTCATCAACGGGCAGGCTCAATTCGTGGTGGCCTCCGGCGACGGCAGCGTCTACAGCTTCCAGCCCCGCACGGGGAAGATGATCTGGAACTATGACGTCTCGGCGCGCGGCATCAACACCGCTCCGACGATCATCGGCACGCAGGTCATCTGCGGACACAGCGACGAAAATCTGGACGGCACCGCGATGGGAGCCCTCTTCGCCCTCGATGCCACCAAGTCCGGCAACATCACCAAGTCGGGTGAAGTCTGGCGCATCAAGGAGCAGTACATCGGCAAGACCGGACCGCTGGTGATCGGCGACCGCATCTACGCCGTCGATGACGGCGGCATCTTCTTCGTGAACGATCTCAAAACGGGGGCACTCGTCGGCAAGCAGAAGATCGGCACGATGGGGCGCGGCAGCCCGATCTATGGCGACGGCAAGATCTACGTCGCCGATGTCACCGGCCGCTGGTTCATCTTCACGCCCGACGAAGCCAGGGGGCTGAAGAAGATTCACCAACTGCGGCTGGACCAGGGCGAGATCAACACCTCACCGATCATCTCGCACGGACGGATCTATCTCGCGTGCGAGACGATGATGTACTGCATCGGCCTGAAGGAGACTTCCGAAAAGCCCTCCGCCGACCCGGTTCCGGCGGCCCCCGCCGAAACGCCCGTCGCCAACGATCAGAAGCCCGCCTCCGCGCTGTTGGTGCCGGTCGAGTCGTTGATGAAGCCGACGAAGAACATCGACAACTTCAAGATGCTGCTCTACAACGCCAACGGTCAGTTCCTGAAGGTCGCCGATGCAAAGGACGTAAAGTTTTCGATCCAGGGTCCGGGCGCGATTGACGAGTCGGGCAAGTATGTCGCTCCCGCGGGCAACATCCACGCGGCGGTGATCGTCAACGCCGAGGTTGGCGAATTGAAGAGCCAGGCGCGGATCCGCGTCATCCCGGAGGTGACGAAGGAAACGCCGTGGTCGTTCGACTTCAACGACGGGATCGTCCCCGTGACGGGCGTCGGGCTGAGATACCGCCACATCGCGATCGATCACGATTACTTCACGGCTTTGAAGAAGGACGACCCGCTCGCGGCGCGGCTGTACATCTACCTGACGACTCAATTCACGAACGTTCCCGCTCCGAAGACGACCTTCGATGACTCGACACCGGCCCAGGCATTCACCGGTCTGAAGCGATACCTTGGACTGATCGAGGCCATCACGACTCAGGATCAGGGGAAAGAGAAGCTCGATCCGTCGCTCAAGCGGTTGCAGGACGATGGTGTCATCGCGAAGTGGGAGTGGACCGGCAACGAGACGATCCCGGCACAGCTTGTCATCGAGAAGGGGCCTCGCAAAATCACCGGCAACGGCGTGATGTGCAAGATCACGACGATCCCCAAGGGGACGAAGAGCCAGGGCTGGCTGGGCCATCCCGGCTCGAAGGGCTACGTCATGCAGGCCGACTTCATGGCGAACGAGGTTGCCGCCGGAGCCGATGCCGACAAGAACTCGAAGCTGCCGGATATCGGCGTGCAGAACCAGCGCTATCGCTTCGCCATGCTCGGTGCCAGCCAGCATCTCAAGCTGTTCTCGTGGTTCCCGCACGATCAGAAGTCGCACGAAGTCCCCTTCGCGTGGGAGGCGGGCCAGTGGTACACGCTCAAGCTGGTCGTCAACGTCGAGGAACGCGACGGTCAGAAAGTGGCGGTCTGTCGCGGCAAGGCGTGGAAGAAGGCGGACGCCGAACCGTCGCAGTGGTCGATCGAATGGACCGACTCCCCGGCCAACCTGACCGGCAGCCCCGGCCTGTTCGGCAACGCCAAGGACTCGGAAATCTTCGTCGACAACGTGTCCGTCGTGCCGCAGTAATATTGTAATGTCCGCTTCTTCCTCCCCTCGCCCCTTTGGGGAGAGGGGTCGGGGGTGAGGGGCAATCGCGAGTTGGCCCCCAACCTCATCACGCTCCTTCCGTTCATTGAAGACCCCGGGCAACCGAGACGGTTGCCCTACGAAAAGGAACCCGCCATGAAATCACTGTCTCTCGCCGCGGCGATCTGTGCGATCGCGGTCGGTCTGGCTTCCGCCGCCGACAAGTTCAATCCGACCGATGCCGCGCTGAACATCATCGGCAAGATGAAGGTCGGCAAATACGACTGGCCCCAGTGGGGTGGTTCGTCGCATCGCAACAACACTCCCGAGGGAAAGAACATTCCGTACGAGTGGAATCTCGACACGGGCGAGAACGTGCTGTGGGCGGTTTCGCTCGGCTCGCAGACGTACGGCAACCCCGTCGTGGCGAACGGCAAGGTGTTCGTCGGCACCAACAACCAGCACGGTTATCTCAAGCGGTATCCCGCCAAGGTCGATCTCGGCTGCCTGCTCGCGTTCGAGGAGAAGACGGGCAAGTTCCTGTGGCAGGCCTCTTCGCCCAAGCTACCCGCCGGGCGCGTCAACGACTGGCCGAACCTGGGGATCTGCTCGGCCGTGTTCTGTGACGACACGCGGCTCTGGTACAACACCAGCCGCGGTGAGGTGCTGTGTCTCGACGTGGAGGGCTTCCACGACGGCGAGAACGACGGCCCGTTCAAGGCCGAAGCGAACGAAAACAAGGACGAGGCCGACATCATCTGGCGTTACGACATGATGGGGTCGCTGGGCGTGTTCCAGCACAACATGTGTTCGTGTTCGGTGACGTGTGTCGGAGACTACTGCTTCGTCATCACCGGCAACGGCGTGGACGACGACCACATCAACATCCCGGCCCCGAACGCCCCCAGCTTCATCTGCCTCGACAAGAACACCGGCAAGCTCGTCTGGAGCGACAAGTCTCCCGGCCTGAACATCCTGCACGGCCAGTGGTCCAGCCCGCTCTCCTTCGAAGCGGGTGGCCAGGTCCAGGTGGTGATGGGTGGCGGCGACGGTTGGTTTTACAGTTTCGACCCGGCCGGTGACGGCAAGGGGGGTGCCAAGCTGCTGTGGAAGTTCGACGGCAATCCCAAGGAGTCGTTCTACACGCTGGGGGGTCGGGCCACCCGCAACCACATCATCGGGACGCCGGTCTTCTACGACGGCAACGTCTACGCCGGTGTGGGTGAAGACCCCGAGCACGGTGAAGGTGTCGGCCACTTTTACTGCATCGACCCGACCAAGCGCGGCGACGTGAGCCTCGAACTGGCCGTCGATGCCAAGGGGAAGGAGATGCCGCACCGCCGCCTGCTGGCCGTCGATACCAAGAAGGGTGAGAAGGCCATCCCCAATCCCAACTCGGCCGCCGTCTGGCATTACGATTCCGTCGATCGCAACAAGAACGGCAAGCTGGAGTTTGAAGAGACCATGCACCGCACGATCGGTAGCGCGGCGATCAAGGATGACCTGCTGTTCATTTCGGACTTCGCCGGGCTGGTCCACTGTCTCGACGCCAAAAAGACCGAGAATGGCAAGCCGGTCGTCTACTGGACGCACGACATGTTCGCGGCGGCCTGGGGTTCGGTGCTGATCGTCGATGGCAAGGTCTATACGGGCGACGAAGACGGCGACATCACCGTGTTTGAACTCTCGAAGAAGCTGAACGTGATGGCCGAGAACAACGTCATCAACTCGGTCTACAGTACGCCGGTCGTGGCCAACGACACCTTGTTCATCTGCAACAAGAGCACGCTGATCGCACTCAAGCAGGGGGCGAAACTGAAGGGCGGTGTCAAGCAGGGTTCGACCAGCAGTACCGGCGACAGCGAGTGAACTGACGCCGCCGGATCGACTCTCACCCGGCCTGTCGCTTCGCGGCGACAGGCCGTTTTCGTGTCGCAGTCGCAACCCCTTCTCCGAGCCGAAACATGGAACAACAACTCCTGCCGGTGCTCAATCTGCGGTTGAGGTTCATCGTGCTGGGGGTGTTGTTGCTGCCGCTGCTGCTGCTACTGGTCGTGGGGCGAATCGGGGTCGTGTGGCTGTTGCTGTCGAGCATCATGCCCCTGATGCTGACGGGAACCTACCGCGTGTCGCGCATCGTGAGAGAGTCGTTCGACACGCGTTTCCATCTCGCGTTCGTGCCGCTCAGTCGCAGTCGCTGCAAACTGCCGGGCGTGGTCTACATTCACACGACCTACAAGACGGCGCAAACGGGCTGGGGGACGCTCATCCTGTTCGGTCCCGTGATGTGGCTCTTCAGCCTGGTCTTCGACTATCTGATCCCGTGCCTTGGCGGTCCGTACGAGATCTGGCTGGAGACGGCCAAGGGGCGCGAGATCCTCGCGTGGAACGGCTACAACCAGCAGCACTTCGAGTCGAACCGCGAAGTGCTCCACAACCAGACGGGAGCCGAGATCCGGACGCGCTGAACTTCGATCACGTGGCCGATGACTTGGGGGCTCCGAACCCATAGGCCCGTTCGACGCGGCAGACGCGCAGGTGATACCGCTCGTAACACTTCGCCTTGCCGTCGGCCTGAGCTTGCAGGTGTTCGGCATGTTGCTGCCACAGCCGAATGTTCTCGGCGCTGTCCCAGTACGAGATCGTGATCCCCAACCCATCCGCTCCCCGCGCGTGCTCGATGCCCAGAAAACCCGGCTGAGCGGCGGCGAGTTCGATCATCCGCCCGGCCGTGCGGTTGTACCCGTCGCCATCCGCGCTGGTCCGGACCGACGTGAACAGAACCGCGTAGTAGGGAGGCTGCGGGGTGGTGGCAATTGGATTCATTGCGGCTGCCAGGTTGAGACGAATGTTCGGGCGGCGAAACGGATCTGGTCAGACATCGCAACAGACCGGCAGCCGGGCTTTTATCTCAGGGCTTGCACGGGAAGCAAACGACACCGTGGACGTGATGCGTCGGCCTGGTCATCCCTGGCCGAGTTGTTGCGAACGCTCGGTGGCCGCCTGAACCGCATCCATCAGGATGCCGCGCAGGCCCCCCTGCTCGAGCGCGTGCAATCCGGCGATGGTCGTGCCTCCCGGACTGGTGACGGCATCCTTCAACGCGGCCGGATGCTGCCCCGTGGAGAGGACCATCTGCGCGGCACCGAGCACCGTCTGTGCCGCCAGTTTGGTGGCTACGTCGCGCGGCAGGCCGACTCGCACGCCGCCATCGCTCAGCGCCTCGATAATCTGGTAGACGTAGGCCGGTCCGCTGCCCGACAACCCCGTCACCGCGTCGAGCAGTTTCTCGGGGACTTCAAAGGCCAGTCCCACCGTGGAGAGCAGGTTGCGCACCAGTTCGCCATCCTGCGCCGGGGCCGCTGCACCGCGAGCGAACGCGCTGGCTCCGCTGCCAACCAGACAGGGCGTGTTCGGCATGACGCGAATCAACCGCGCGGTCGCACCCAGCCCTTCCGTCAGTTTGGTCAGCGAGACACCCGCCGCGATCGAGACGATCAAGTGTCGGGGTGTTACCACAGGGCGAAGATCCGACAACACGCCGCTCATGTGCTGTGGCTTCACGGCGAGGAAGATCACGTCGGAACGAGACAGGACATCCGATCCGTTCGCGGCCATCGTTCCGCCCGTTTGTTCGACGAACTTGTTGGCCGCGTCGAGACTCACGTCACACGCCGCGACGCATTCCGCGGTCACCACGCCGGCGCTGAGGAATCCTCGCGCCAGGGCGGTTGCCATCTGTCCGGCGCCGATAAAGCCGATTCGCAGAGCGGAGGCCGTCACAAGAGTTCTCGATTCCGCGCGTTGTCCGCCGACGGAAACAACGGACTCCGGCGGCAGAACAGGTTGAATGAGGTGGCCGATCCCGGATCGGAACTAGACCGCCCGAATGACGGCCGCCGCGCTCTGACCCATGCGCGTGCGGTTCACGGAGAGTGCGACGCCGTTGCTGATGTTCAGCGGCTCGCCTCGCACAATGTTGAGCGGACAGAGCGGATCGGGCGTGCGATAGTTCAGAGTCATCGGAAGTTGGCCGTAACGCATCGCCATCATGCTGCCCGCCAGTTCGACCGCACCGGCACCGGCATCGAAGTGGCCGAAGTAACTTTTGAGAGCCGTTACGGGAATCGTCTCGGCCACCATGCCCAGCGCCGTGTGATAGGCCCTCGACTCCGCCACGTCATCCCGAAGCGTTCCCTTGCCGTGGGCGTTGATGTGCCCCAGATCGCGCGGCGTCAGTTGCGACTGCCGGAGCGCGGATTGAATCGCCCGCGCCAAGCCGAGTCCGTTGGACCGATTCGCCACGTCGCGACCGTCACAACCCGCACCAACTCCCAGAATCTCGCAATAGATCGGTGCGCCGCGACTGATCGCGTGCTCGTAGCGCTCGATCACGAAGGCCGCCGCGCCTTCACCGGCCACCGTTCCGTCCCGGTGAAGATCGAACGGACGGCAGGCCCGAGTCGGGTCGTCGGCCTTCGACAGGCCTCCGTAAAGGTTCAGCCGCGCGATTTCCAGCGGATGAATGTAGGAACTGCAGGCTCCCACGATCATCACATCGGCGGCATTGCGCTCGATGGCGCGAACGCCCTCGGCCAAAGCCAGCAGCGCGGACGATTCGCAGCTTGTAATCGTGTTGTTCGGACCGCGCGCGTCGTGTTCGATGGCCACGTGGCACGCAGGCATGTTCGGCAATTGCTTGAGCAACCACAGCGGTGCGATCTGTCCCAGGCCGTCTTCGGCCCATTGGGAAGAAAACGTCTGGCCCTCGGCCATTTGCTCCAAATGCTGTGCGGCGTCGGCCAATTCCTCGGGTGTGGTCGAGATATGACCGGCCCCAAATTCGACGCCCAATCGCTCCGGATCGACCGCTCCGCGAGTCAGCCCGGAATCCTTCATCGCCATCGACGCCCCCGCGACGCCCAACTGGATGTCGCGAGACATGACTTTGAGGAATTTCTTCTGATAAATGTAGTCGAAGGGGTCGAAGTCGCGGACTTCGGCCGCCAATTTCGACGGCAGGCCCCCGGAGGGAAACGCCGAAAGCGTGTCGATTCCCGTGCGACCGGCAATCAGGTTCTGCCAGAACGAATCCCGACCGATGCCAATCGGTGAGACCACTCCAACACCCGTGACGACAACGCGGGGCAAACTGGAACAAGCCATCATAGCCCGACCCCGTTGGCTCTCACTCGCGGCAACCTGCCCCTGCGAGATCCAGCACCCAGTTGAGCGGCAGTCCCTGCCCTCCGCCACCTGCCCAGCCGACCAGTCCCACCCGGTCAGCCATCGCCCCCAAAGGGATCGGCAGCGTAAATCTACAGGTCCGAAACCATCTTCAGAATGTGTACTGACGATCACATCTCGTCAAACGGCGCACAATCCTCTGTCGGTTATCGGTTTTTTCAGTCGCGTTCGGTGAGTTCTGGTCGGGCAAACTGCCCTGACAACACCCAGACGGCGCAACCTCAAACCGAGGCTGCAACTTCCGGAATGTTGACCGCAGACATCACCAAGTTTCAGTACACCCAAAATCAAGAGGTCTCGTCACCCGCTGAACATTGGAGTCGGATTCAACGACGATTTGCGAACAAACCGGCGTCCCAGCGAACCCAGACTTCAACACCCGCCATTGACGGCAGGAACCAGCCAAGCGAAGGGGGCCGATTACAGTCGAATGAGTGAGAATTGTCAAGGAGTGAGTTTTGCCACCGATCGCGCCGCCGTCAGGCTTTGCGAATGAACTCGGCCGCAAAACTGCGGATTTTCTGGCCGTTCAGAACGTGGAACATCCGAAGTTGTTGGACCGTTTCCTGGCTGAACCTGCCGAGCGGAACGTGGATCAACTTCTTGCCGAATCGTTTGGCGAGGCGTCTCCATGCCGGACCGGGAGGCGAGTAACTGAGCAGCGCCACATGACGTTCTTCCGCGTGGAAGCAGGCCGCCGCGAGCAACCGTTCTTCCAGCGTGTCGGTGAAGTTGAAGCGGCGGTTCGTCCAAATGTCGGGGACCGCTCGGGGCGGGAACAGAAAGACCGCACCGCCATAGGAGGCCTGGCCGATGCCGGGGCCGACGAGGTTTTCGAGGTAGTTTGTCGCAAACAGGGCGAGCGTCGATTCGTCGTGGTGTTCGGCGTGCCAGGTGACTCGCCACGGATAGTCCCTCGGGTCGGCCGGGCTGTCGAACAGCATCACCACACAGTCGAGGCTGCCTCGCGTCGGCGGGAGCACCTTGACGAACAGGTCACCCGTGTGCCAGTTCCGCAGCGTCTCGCGGATGTCGAGACCATCCTTCAGGCTGGTCGTGAATTTTTCGCTGCGCGCCAGGTCGGTGCCTAGCATCGCCAGCGCGGTGTCCTTCACGTGCGTGCGGAACCGCTCGATCGACACATCCTCGGGAGGCCAACTGCACTGGTGATACGGATTCCACTGCAACTGCCACTCGTCCTGCTGTGGCTTCGGCGGTTGCGGCTTCAGTTTGCACGACCGCCACTCGATCGCCTGACCCGGCAAACGGCTCTTGAGAAACGCCACATCGCCATCGGGCAACCGGCCGCGATTAATCCCCAGGCGGACCATCGGAAAGGGGATCAGTTCGTGATAGGGATACTCGCTGGCGAGTTGGGCCAGCGCGATCGCGAACTGGTCGCCGCCGATCTGCTGCGCCGCGACGATCAACGAGTAGAGCGTCGGTGACAGGCGCCGCTCGATCAGCGTCAGATTGCGCACGTACTGCAGGTAGACGCGCAGCAACTTGGGGGTGATCTTGCGGGCTCGCTGGCCAAGGTCCGCCTTGTACCGGTCGCGGGCGGCGAGCAGCATGGCCTTCACGCCATCGATCGAAAGATTTTCGTCGGCCTCCAACTCCGAACGGGCTCGTTCGTAGAGGCCCGTGATGAACGGCAGCTCGCCGAGCACGAACAGCAGCGTTTCGGGATCGGCCCGGTGAATCGACGTCTCTTCGACGGGATCGGGTTCGACAACATCGGGCGTGCGTTCGATGAAGGCTTCGCGAATCCACGGCCAATCGACGATCGAGCAGACGAACAAGACTCGCTCGTACCGAACTTCGAGTTGCCTCAACCGCGCGGCCATGTGAATGACGCGGTTCTGCGGCTGGCCGGAGGGGAGACGATCAATGCTCGGCAACAACGCGGCGGCAAACTTCTCGGGCGAGACCTGCTTCAGCGCGTAGGGGTCGGGCAGACCGGCCGCGTAGCAGTCGAACGGAGACGTTTCCAGGTCGACGAACTGGCGCGGCAGCCGTTCTTCGATCGCAATCCGCAGAGCCGTGATGACTCCCTGACACGGATCGATCGGGACATAGCTGAACGTCCGGTCCAATTGCTCGTCGTCCTGACCGCTGTCGTAGCCAGTCCACTCGGTCGCGGTGATGTCCGGCGGCTCCTCCTGCATCACCAGCGAGATACTGGGCAGAAAGGGGATCGCTCGTTCGACATCGTGCTGAAACGACGGAGGGAGTGGGACGGCGAGGCAGTCGAACCGCTGCGACAACATCACGCGCCGGACCTCGATGGCGAAGTCGCCGCTGCCGTGAATGATCGGCAGGCAGTAGATGCGGTCGCTGAATTGAAGAACGGGAGAGGAAGTCATGAGCTGTTAGCCGTTAGCGATTAGCTTTTGAGGACACACGATTGACGAAACCCGATCGCCTATCGGTCATCATCCACTTCATCATGGTCATCATCATCGCCTTCGTAGTCCGGGTGGAGCGGGTCGTTGGGGTCGAAGAAAAAGTCGCCCAGTCCCATCGGCATCGTGTTGCCTCCGAGCGACCCCTGTCGCCGCTTGGCCGCTTCGTTGAGATCGGTGGCCTCGCTTCCCAGGCAGTTGATGAGCGCCTCCTGCCACACGTCGTCCTTGCCGACGGGATGCGTCTTGTCCTGGGCCAGACGCTTCATCGCATACCGCAGCACGTTGATGCCGTCGCGCGTGGAGAAGTCGAGGTTCAGTTGATGCGACTGTTGCAGGAACTCGACCGTCAGGTTGAGCATCTCGGGCTCGGCGAACGGCAGGTGATAGTGCAGGATCGCCAGTTCGTCATGGCGGTTGGGATGGCCCAGCGTCAGCGTCGGCTGCAAACGGCTGAGAATGTAGTCGGGGATCTCGAACGTCGATTCGTCGTCGTTCATCGTGACGGCACAGCGGAAATCGCGATGCGCGTGGATCTTGATCCCCGCCACGATCGACTCGACGTAGCGGCGGTGATCGAGCAGCGGCGCCAGACTGGCCCACGACTTCTCGTTCATGCGGTTCCCCTCGTCGAGCAGGCAGATGCCGCCGCGCAGCATCGCCGTCACCAGGGGCGAGGCGTGGTACTTGATCTTCCCGTCCTCGGCCAGCACCGGCGTGACGAGCAGATCCTCGGGCCGCGTGTCGGCCGTGCATTGATAGATGTACAGCGACTGCTGGTGAACCCGACCGGCCGCAATGCCGAGCGACGTCTTGCCGATCCCCGGTGTGCCGACGAGTCGCGGCGCGAGCGGCAGATCCTTGTCATCGACCACCAGCCAGCAGGCCAGCAGTTGCATCAGGACTTCGCGCTGTCCGATCCAATCACCCGGCGAATCGTCGGGCTGGCTGAGATGCAAACGGACGCCGCTGATGTCGAGATGGTCGCTCATGAGGAGTGCAATGCTTCCAATAAATGTCTTGGTGAGCCGGGCGGCGTCAGCCCCCGGACTTGTGCTTGAAGAGTCCGAAGGCTGATGCCGCCCGGTTCACCCCAAAAATGTGTCGCCGAAGGTCACATGTGGTCGGGCACGCTCCGCCAGCTTGTGCGCTTGCTGCTGAACGCGGAACATCTGCCTCGATCGTCGTCTGGAACAAATGACACAGGCTGGCAGCCTGTGCTACGGGCCGATCATATCTGCCCGACAGACCACTCGCACCCGTGAGGCCGATTCATGACCACCGTTCTTCCACCGCCGAATGATCCGCCGGTGATTTCTCCCGCGCGAAAAAATGCCCTGAACGGCGACCGGCGGCTGCTCGAAGGGCCTCGCCCCCGCCTCGATGAGTTCTTTCGAGTCATCCGCATCGGCATCGAGTTCATCCGGGGCTTTCGCGCGCTGCACTGGCTCGGCCCGTGCGTGACCGTGTTCGGCTCGGCCCGCTTCGGCGACAGTCATCGCTATTACCAGATGGCGCGTCAGACGGGAGCCGAACTGGCGAAGCTCGGCTTCACGGTGATGACCGGCGGCGGACCGGGGATCATGGAAGCGGCGAATCGCGGCGCGAGGGATGCCGGCGGACGATCGATCGGCTGCAACATCCAGTTGCCCAAAGAACAGCAGCCCAATCCGTACTTGGACAAGATGATCCTGTTCCGCTACTTCTTCGTGAGGAAGGTCATGCTGGTGAAGTACTCGCAGGCCTTCGTGATCTTCCCCGGCGGCTTCGGCACGCTGGACGAAGCGTTTGAAGCCGCGACGCTGATTCAAACCGGCAAGGTCGATCAATTCCCGCTGATCTTCGTCGGCGTCGATTACTGGCAACCGCTGTTCGACTTCATGCGAAACCGCCTGGTTCTCGAGAAGACGATCGCACCGGAAGACCTCGACCGGCTCATCCTGACGGACTCCATCGAGATCGTCGCCGCGGCGCTCGCCGGCTGCCCCTCCTCCCCGAGCGAACATCCGACCAAAGGCAAGACACGGCAGTGGCGATTGTCGAATTGAAATGCTGCGGCTGGGTGGTGGCTGGGTGGCGGGGTCTGACCAACGGGAAGGCCCCGGAGCAACCACTTCCCGGCCATCGCTCCGCTCTGACCCGGCCACCCGCCGTCGAACTGAGCTCGTGAATCCTCAACGTCGCGACAGACTTCGCCGGAGATCCCACAGGGGACGGATCAATTCGGGAATGAATTCCATTCGCCCTCGCCCGTCGGCCCAGCGACGCATCGATTTGGACTTGGCGTGATCGGTGCAAAGAAATTGGGGTTCCGGTTCCATGCCGACTCGCCCGAGATCCAGCCGGTCCGCATCCCAGCAGCACTGCACCGAAATCTCGCCTGCTGTCAGTCCCGCCGTGTGCCACGTGCAGGCGTGCTGCAACAGGGCGAAGTCGTCGTCGCCGAGTTCGAACAGCGAGCCCCGCAGCGAGGCGGCCAATTCCGCTCCGCGCTGGCCATGTTCGGGATCGTGTCCCTCATTGAACCGCCGCGCATCGTGAAAGGCGGCGAACAGAGTCACGATGTCGCGGTTGGCTCCCGTGACGTCGGCCAACCGCCAGCCATTCTCCAGCACGCGGCACCAGTGACCAATGCCGTGAATGCCGTCCCAGTCCAGCGCGTAACCGTCGAGCACCACTTCGACCAACTTCAAGAAGTCCACGGCGAGGTTCCTCGCTCGAAGAAGTTGTCACGCGCGTCCGGCGGCCTGCTCGTTGTAGATGCGGGCAATGTCGTCGACGGTGACGGTGATCTCGCGCGTGAAGCCGGTGTGCGAGCGGAAGTAGCTGACCTTGGCCGCCTTCTCGGGGGCGCGGTGGACCAGCCGGGCCAGGACTGATTTGTCCTCGTCGGACAGCTTGCCGACGGAGGGATCCCAACTGGTGAGGGATTCCATGACGAGCGAATCGACGCGGGGATCGTACTTGTTGTAGTCGGCCATCGGATCGTCTTGGTCTGCCGGGGAACGAGGTTGCCGCCACCGGAGACTCGACCGGTCGCATGAGCGGTGCGGATGATAGCCATGCCACCGGAAACAGGCAAAGGATCGACTTGCCGTCGGCGTGAGTGGGTGCAGTCGGTATTTGGCGGTCGCCTTTTCTGGTCCCCTCTCCCGCCCGTCTTCGGGGGGAGAGGGCTAGGGTGAGGGGGGTTTCGCTTCAGGCAGAGTGACCGCTGGACTCACGACGATCGATTCCCGTTGGGTTCACCAATTCCAACGTCTCTCGACCGCTTGGCCCCCTCACCCTAACCCTCTCCCCCGAAGACGAGGGCGAGGGGACCGGAAGACGACCACCAATGCGCGACTGCACCCGCCGTGAGTGCGTGAGCGGGTGCCTTGCCCCGGGCGGGCCAGTTCTGTATCTCAGTTCCCAGCTTCGTTCAGCACTCACGGAGTACGGACATGCGGATTCTGGTGGGATGGGACAATCCCGAGCAGGCGGATCTGATTTCGATGTATCTCGGCATCGGCGAGCACGAAATCGACATCGTGCCCGGCGGTGAGGAATTGACCACGCGGTTGAGCGGCGGCGCGGAGTGCGACGTCGTGTTCCTCTCCATCACTCTGCCCGATGTCGAGGCGGGGTTCGACACGTTTCAGGAGATCAGGCGGCTGCGTCCCGATGTTCCCATCGTGGGAGCGTGCGACGCGGCGGATGTCTTTCGCGTGGTCCGCTTCATGACGCACGGCATGTGTGCCTACGCGATCCGCGATACCAACGGCGACTATCTGTTCATGCTGCTCGCCGTGCTGGAGAGCGCCGTCGAATCGGTGAAGGCGTTGCGGGACCAACAGGTCGTCGAGAAGCTGCGTGAGGAAGTGCAGGCTGTCCGCAAGCTGCAGGAGTCGATGATCCCGGCGCAGATCGACGCCCCCGCCGGCTGCCAGATCGTCGCGCGGTATGAGCCGTCGCAGATTCGAGTCGCCGGTGGCCGGGTCGTCACGATGGCGGGCGGCGACTACTACGACGTCTTCACCATGGACGACACCCATGTCGTGCTGCTGGTCGGCGACGCCTCGGGCCACGGCATGAAGGCGGCCATGTCGATCATGGTCATGCACACGCTGGTCCGCATGATCCGCACGCAGCGCTATCAGAACACGGCCGCCTTCGTCGCGGCGATCAACAACCAGCTCTGCGAGCATTCGATCGTGCAGGAGGAGGGGGGCTTCATCACGCTGGCGTATGGCCTGTTGAATCTCGACACGAACGAACTCCAATGGACTTCCGCCGGACATCCGATCCCGCTCGTGCAGGACCTCGACACCGGTGAGATCCGCGCTCTCGCCGCCGACAACACCGCGGGCCTGCCCCTCGCGATCTATCCCGAGGTGGACTACGACACGCTCCACTCGAAGCTGCCCGAAAACTATCGCCTGCTGTTTTACACGGACGGCTTGCAGGAAGCCTTCCCCGAGCACAAGCCGACCAAGACCGGCGAATTCGGCGTGGACGGAATCAAACGGACGCTGATCGCCCAACGCGAAGCGACCGCCGCCGAATCGTTGCAGGCGCTGTTCGACGAATCGGAAGCCTACACCGAAGGCTCGGGCCGTCACGACGACACGTCCGCCGTGATGCTCGAACGGCGACGTTGATTAGGCGAGCGGCGGAAACAAACGTACTCATAGAAGCCTGACGCGCAAGCGAAGGTTTGGTCATCAAGCATCCTTCGCTAGCGCGTCAGGCTTCTATCTTCGGCAGGACTTTTCTTGCCGTCCGCCTTACACAAAAGTGTGGTCCTCTCCGCGAAGGTCGCCAACGACCATGACGCTCGTCACCCACGAATCGACGACCCGCTTCTCGAACCGCGTGGCCGATTACGTCCGCTACCGGCCGGGCTATCCCGAGGTTCTCGTGCAGACGTTGCAGGACGAAACGGGTTTGAAGCCCTCGTCCGCCGTGGCCGATATCGGTTCGGGAACGGGCATCTCGACCGGGCTGTTTCTGCGGCTCGGCTGTGTGGTGTGGGCCGTCGAACCGAATCGTGAGATGCGTGAGGCGGCGGAAGCCCAGTTCCGCGAACAACCCCGTTTTCACAGCATCGACGGCACGGCCGAGGCCACGTCGTTGGAGGCCGCCTCGATCGACCTCGTCGTCGCGGGTCAGGCGTTTCACTGGTTCGATGTCGCCCGGACGCGCATCGAGTTCGCCCGCATCCTGCGTCCCAACGGCATCGTCGCCCTGTTCTGGAACTCGCGTCATCTCGACGCGACTCCGTTCCTCAGGGGCTATGAAAAACTGCTGCAAGACTTCGCGACCGACTACCAGCAGGTCGATCACAAGCGCATCGACGCCGCCGTGCTGAACCGGTTCTTCGGCCCAGACCACTTCCAAACGCGCACGTTCCCCAACTCCCAGACCTTCGATTTCGAGGGCCTGCGCGGACGGCTGCTGTCCTCCTCCTACGCCCCCGCCGCCGGACATCCGCGTCACGCCCCGATGCTGTTGGAACTGGAACGCCTCTTCCGCGAACGCGCAGCCGGCGACCGGGTCCAATTCGACTACGACACCGAACTCTTCTTCGGCCGCCTCCTGTGAGTCGCCCCCCTCCTTACCCCGAGAATCATCATTCGCAAGACAGGTTCTTCGGAGCGGGGGACGTG
>JANODP010000203.1:0-3013 GCA_031412755.1 Schlesneria sp.
GTGGAACCAGGGGGCTTACGCCACCCCGCTCCGAGTCCGACACGAGGGCTGACGCCCAAGCGTGAGCAGGCCGTGCGATCCGCATAACCCTCACGCCTCCCGCCGCTCCACATCTCCGGCGAGCTCTGCCGAAGCCCGGCATCAAGTCGGCCATGACTCGATCCGATAACAGCGAAGACCGACCGAGGGGATCGAAAGGACCGACCGATGTTGCGATCAGCGTGCTTTGCCGCCGGACTGTTTCTGGGATTGTGGGGCGTCGCATTTCTGGCCATCGACAAACTGGTCATGCACGAACCCGAAGATCGCGATCCGGGCATTCGCGGGATGCTGGCCAAGCAGGTCGTCGGCCGGGAGTCTCGCCCGATTCTCGACCCTCCCGACTGGGCCGCCTTCACGCTGCTGTCGATCGGTTCGGTGACGATGCTCTATTCCGTCGCCCTGCCGAAGCACTCGTGACATGAGACTTCTCATGACACAAAGTAGCCCTCATCGCTCCGCGTGATGAGCCTTTCACAGACGGACGCGTGATCCCACAAGGCTCATCACGCGGAGCGATGAGGGCTACGTAAAGACGTGACTTAAAAGCAGAAGCCCGGCATTGGGAAATGCCGGGCTTCCTTCGGTTGCTGTCGTCGTAGAGCGAACCCGCGCGAAAGCCGATCCAACAAAAGTCTGCCTCCTTCGGGCAACAGGGTGGACACGTCTTGCAACGTGCCCGGGGGGAGTCGGTGATGAGCCGACGGTGCGGTACGGGAGTCGAACCCGCGACGGCCTCTGTGTCAAAGAGGTGCTCTTCCTCTGAGCTAACCAGCCTTCGATGCCGCTCGATCAAAACCCATGTCCGGAACACACGCGACGAAACTCTTCCGAGCCGCCCCTGCGCCGCTGGACGATCGACATCAACGGTGCCTGCTTGAAGAGTCGAGAGCAGAGAGTCGAGAGACAAGTGCCGGCAGAAGACGCGAAACTCTGTTCTGGCACTCGACTCTCGTCTCTGGACTCTCGACTACTGAAGAGACGCCGGTGGGAGTCGAACCCACTCGATGCTGCGTTGCAGGCAGCCGCCACACCGTGTGACATCAGCGTCGTGATTCCTCGCGGAGAAGCGAAAACAACATGCAGTCGCACCGTTGGTCATGAAGCAGGATTCGTTGGCGCAAGACCGCCTCACGCACGGCTCCCGATTTCTCTGCCACCCGTTGACTCGCCGTGTTCGTGACCGCCGTCAGGATTTCCAGTCGATGCAGATCCGTTTGGGAGAATGCCCACGCTTGAAGTTCTTGCACAGCCGTCGTGGCCACGCCCTGACGAGCCGCGGACGACCGAACCCAGTAACCCAGCTCAGCCGTACCGTTGCGGAGATCCATGTGATGGAGACCACAACATCCCAAGATTCTTCCGGACGAGTCGACGATGACAAAACTGTATGCCTCCTTGTTCTCCCACGCCTTGGGCCGGCCTTCGACCCAGGTGATCGCATCCTGCCGCGAGTAGTTCGCATGACACCAGGGCATCCACGGAAGCAGTTCGGTCACCGATTCGCGCACAGCCTCGCAGACGCCATCGACGTCGGTTGGTTCGTACTGTCGGATTCGAATCTTTGCTGTCATGACATCGGTTCCAAATGAGCGTCCCTGCCAGGAATCGAACCTGGTCCACGACCTTCGCAGAGTCGCGTGCCTCCACCACACTCCAAGGACGGAAGAGTCGAGAGCAGAGAGTCGAGAGACAAGGGCCAGACAGAATAGCAGTGGCAAAACCTCTTCTCTGGCTCTCGTCCCTCGACTCTCTGCTCTCGACATTCATGCCCCACCGAGGAGTCGAACCTCGCCCGGCAGTTTCGAAGACTGCCATGCCTCCACCACACTCGCAGGGCGAATCGCTTTCCACCACCAGAGCCGACGACTGGATTCGCGCCAGTATCAACCTGTTTACAAGACAGGTGCCTTTCTCAGTCGAGCCACGTCGGCCGGCTACCTTCCAAAGCAGAGGTCAGAAGTCAGAAGTCAGAGGTCAGTAAATGCAGGAACTCAGGATCGCCTGATCTGGCTGACTTCTGACTTCTGACTTCTCAGACTGACCGAGGTGGGAGTCGAACCCACAGAGTCACCAGGCTCTCGACCTGATCGCTTTGCCGGTTTGCGTACTCGGTCGCGAGACGCCGATGAGACTCGGCCGCGTCTCCATGGCAGGTTCGGGAGTTGCACCCGACGGGCTGGGCTTATGAGACCCGGCTGGACTCTGGTCCACCTGCGTCGTTGGGAAAGTCGAGAGACGAGAGTTGAGAGACAAGAGCCAGACCAGAGGTTCGCGGCCCCGGATTTTTCCGGCTCTTGTCTCTCAACTCTCCGCTCTCGACTCTGATTGACCAAGGGGAGAGTCGAACTCCCAAGCCCGTTCGGGCACGACGTTCTGAGCGTCGCGTGTCTACCTGTTGCACCACTTGGCCGTGGAATCGTCGAGAGACGAGAGTGAAGAGACGAGAGCCAGACAAGAGGTTCGCTGCCAAGGTTTTTTCTGGCTCTTGTCTCTCGACCCTCTGCTCGCGACTCCGCATGACCCGTGCGGGAATCGAACCCGCCTTGCCAGCGTGAGAGGCTGGCGTCCTGAACCGATAGACGAACGGGCCGGTCACGTCTTGCGAACTGCGTCGGGCAGGAGTCGAACCTGCATTGCCCGAAGGCGGGTGGGTTACAGCCACTTGGGTACGCCCATACCCAGCCGACGCGACGGAAGTCGTGGGTGGTGGGTCGTGAATAGCCAGACGGTTTGTCGTTCTCTGTTTTCTCTGGCTATCCACGACCCACTATTCCCTACCCACTTCTTCACTGGCACGAGTGGGAGTCGAACCCACAGAACACGAAGGTTTGAGCTTCGCCGCTTTGCCGGATTGCGTACCGTGCCGTCGGGGGGAGTGACGAGATGAAAGAGAAGAGAGACGATTTAAAAAAATGCCGCATACCCCATCTTAATAACAAGTTACAACTAACATTAAACACAGAACACATCC
>JANODP010000204.1:0-15173 GCA_031412755.1 Schlesneria sp.
ATCAGCCGATGGATGTGCTTCATGCTCCAGTTGTGTTCGATGAGTTCGACGGCCAGCCAATCGAGCAGTTCGGGATGCGTCGGCGGCGTTCCCTTGCGGCCGAAGTCGAACACGGTCGGCACGAGCGGCCGGCCCATGTGCCGCATCCAGATGTGATTGACCGCGACGCGCGCCGGCAAGGGGTGGCGCGGGTCGGTGAGCCACTTCGCCAACGCCATTCGCCGTCCGGTGCTGGTGGTCAGGAACGGTTTTCCGGCGTTGCGATTCTGATAGTCCTCCTGAGTCTTCTTCGCACCGGGGAGCGGCGTGTAAGCCTCGCTGGGCATGTCGATCGCCTTTTGAGCCGTTTCCAGCGCGGTCTTCGAGGTGGCGAGTTTCTTTTCGGCATCGGCTTTTTTGTCGGCCGCGGCCTGCAGCAGCGCGAGTTCCGCACGGCTCAGTTCTTCCTCCGCGCGTGCCGCTGCGACGATTCGTTCTGACTTTGATGCCGCGGTCGCCAGTTCTTTGCCGGCGTCTGGCAGGTTGGCAACCTGCCCTGCGAGTGCCGCCGCTCTCGCATCGATCGAAGCGAGCTGGGCTTCCGCGGACTTCAACACTTTCTCGGCGATCGTCACCGCAAGCTGTGCCTGATCGACCGGGAGCGGTCCCGCCGGAGCAGCCGTCGCGGCGGGCTTCGCTTTCAGTGCTTCGGCATCGACGAGTTTCAAGTCTGTCGGGAGTGGCCGCAGTTCAAAGGCGACGAATTCCACTTTCGCGTCGTACGTGATCAGCTCCAGGTATCCGCGCTGCCGCTCCAGATTCGCCGGCAGGCGGAACGCGATCGAGTGTTCGCCATCGACGGACAGGTTGAGCAAGTTCCCTCGAACTCGCAGCACGATCTCGTGCGGTTGGTTGAGTTCCACCTTGCGAGCCTGCTGCGCGGTGGGCGGATAGACGTAGTTGCCACCCTGCTTGAACGCAATCTGCGATCTCGGACCGCTGGCCACGGCGCTGACATACGCGAGCAGCTCATTCCCTTCCGCCGTGACGTCGCACGCGATGCCAACAGACTTCCACATGTCGCCGCCGGTCGGAACGTATTTGAGTCGGGCTTCAAAGTCGGCCGGCGGCAGTTGCTTCAATCGCACGGCACCGCGAATGGCACCGGTCTGCGATTGGATCAGCCGGCCATTCTCGTAGCTCCACTGGCCCGTGAGCCGCTCCCACACTTCGGGTTTCTCTGCCGAGAAATCGTCGCGCACGAGGACCTCCGCCGGTCTGCCGGCGGGCTTCACGTTGTCCGGCACCGGAGCTTCCGGCTTCGATGCCGCGGCCTTCGCGGCCAACTCTTTCGCGGTCGTCTCTGATTCAACGAGCTTCTTCCGGGCGGCTTCCACGGCCGACCGTGCGGCGGCGATCTGTTGCCCGGCGGCTTGTCGATGCGCGGTGATCACGAACTCGCGCAGACCGGGATGAGTCGCTTCGGCCGGCAGCGTGACCGGTTCGATGGCCAGCTTGAACTCGTCCGAGGACAAGAACGCAGGGACGGCGGGTTCCATCACTCGGCTCTTGTCCGGGTTGCGATCGTCGCCGCGCACGTGCAGATGAGTCGGCACGTCGAGATGGGCGTCGAACGCGCGCGGGATGCCGTCTTTCTCGAAGTCGGGTTGGCCGGGAACCATTTCGGTGCGAATCTGATACGGCTCGAAAATGGCCCGCAGCTTGTAGTATTCGGCCTGCGAGAACGGGTCGTACTTGTGGTCGTGGCACTTCGCGCAATTGAACGTCAGGCCGAGCATCCCCTTCGCGGTGTGCTCGATGGTCTCGTCCAGCCACGCGGTCCGATTGAAGATGAAATACTGCCGGGCCAGATACCCGGTCGCCCGCAGCCGATCGAGGTCGTTCGGATAGAGCTCATCCGCCGCGAGCATCTCGCGCAGCATCTGGTCGTAGCCCTTGTCCGAGTTCAGCGACTCGACAATCCAATCCCGCCAATGCCAGATGTGTTTCTGAGAATTGCGAACCTCGGCACCCAGCCCCCACCAATCGCTGTAACGCCAGATATCCATCCAATGCCGGCCCCAGCGCTGGCCGTACTGCGGACTTTCGAGCAGCCGCGCGACGACCTTGTCATGCGCCTCGGGCGATGGATCGGACACGAATGCATCGAGTTCTTCGGTGGTCGGCGGCAGGCCGATCAGGTCGAGCGACACACGCCGCAACCAGACGCGCCGATCGGCTTCCGACTGGGGTGCGATCCCGCGCTGACGATGCTCGCGAGCGATGAAGGCGTCGATGGGATTGCGTTGCCAGCGGGCTTCCTCCACCGTCGGTTGCTCCACCTGCGGGACGGCCGGCCGCACGGGCGCCTTGAAGGCCCAATGCTCGCGCGGGTGTCGTTCCGGCAGCTCATCCGCCGGAGCTGTCGCCTGCTGAGCAATCCAGTTGCGGAGAGCCTCGATCTGCTCGGGCTTCAGCGGCTCCCCTTCCGGCGGCATCCGTTCGGACACTTCGGTCGCCGTGACGCGCTTCAGTAACAGACTCGCGGCGGCATCGCCCGGCTGGATGACCGCTCCCGACTCGCCCCCTTTGATCGCCAGTGCCGCCGTGTCGAGCCGCAAGCCGGCCTCCTGCTTGAGTGCCCCGTGACACGCCACGCATCGCGCCGTGAGCACCGGCTTGATCTGCTTCAGATAGTCCACGCGATCGTCCGCCAGGAGCGACGACTCCGACGACAACAACAGGCAACCGAGCAATGCCGGAAGCAGATTTCGCGCGGTCATCCGCGAGCGAACCAGGCCGGCGTTCTGCGGAAGGGGCTGCGTGATGTTTGCGATCGGGAGTGGCATCATTCGGAGTCTTTCCTTGTGCCTGCGTGAACGACGTAATTTCCGTCGATGAAGGTCGCACGCGACGCCGGTCATTCTCAGGTTCGGCCCATCAGGGCGAGATGATATCAACTGTCGCCGTTGAAGACCGCGTTCAAAACCCACCGGCCGGGGACAAGCAGGCGGGCGGCGGGTTGATTCGGGGGGCTTGTCCGGAGGACGGTCGTCGTGGCCAGGCAGGCTGAAGTTGAAGCGTCGCTTGCGGTAATGGACTCTCGACAAATCGGAGAGCCCCGACCAACTTCCATCGACGCGGACGAAGGGCCGCGTTGACTCAGAGTGGCTCTGGCGGTTCAATGTCACCTCACATATCGGTTGCAGCCGATAAGTGAACTGCCCACCCGGTTCGACACGCCGCACAGTCCCGCCACCCTCGCTTATTTGCTCACTGAGATCGTGGCATGGTTCAGTGAGACCTCAAACCGACACGGTTCAGGCCAGTTTCGATCACGTTCGAACACGGACGTTTGGAGGCCATGACATGCTGATGAAGGACTCTCAGTTTGATGCCCGCACTCCGCACGGCGGCATCGCTCATGAAAGCATTTCGCGACGGACGGCGATTCAAGCGGGAAGCATCGGCCTGCTGGGGTTGGGGATGAATCACGTCGCCGCGTTGCGTGCGGCCGACGGAACGTTGACGACGCCGAGCGGCGGCAGCGCGAAGTCGGTCATCTTTGTGTTCCTCTCCGGCGGGCTGACTCAGCATGACAGCTTCGATCCGAAGCCGGATGCTCCCGCCGGAATTCGTGGCGAGTTCTCGCCGATCGCCACTCGGTCACCGGGGACTTCCATTTGCGAGCACCTGCCGATGCTGGCGGCGCGAAGTCCGATGTGGAGCCTGATTCGCTCGCTCACGACGCCGTACAACGAACACTCGCAGGGCCACACGTCGATTCTCACCGGACGCACTCCGATGCCGACCGGTTACAACGCCAGCAAGCCGCAGTCGAGCGATTGGCCATCCATCGCCTCGGTGGTCGGCAACGCACTGCCGCGACGCAACAACAACCTGCCGCCCGCCATCGTGCTTCCCGAACGGCTGATTCACAACACGGGGCGGGTGCTCCCCGGTCAGTTCGGCGGCTTGATGGGAAGCCACCGCGATCCGTGGTTCATCGAAGCCTCGCCGTACAACCCGAAGTCGTACGGAGCCTACCCGGAATACGAATTCCACTTCGTCCGCGGGCGCGAGCGGAACAAGGATTTGACGTTTCAGTCGCCGAATCTCAGCTTGCCGCAGGGGCTGAACCGCTCACGACTGACGGACCGCGACAGCCTGCGGGGTTTGCTCGACCGGCAGCGTCACGAGTTGGAGCAGGCCGCCTCGGTCGAGTCTTTTGACCGGCACCGTCAGGCTGCGATTTCTCTGCTGACCGACGCCAGCGTGCAACGAGCCTTCGACGTTCACAACGCCGATTCGCAGACGCTCGACCGTTACGGACGCAATGCCTTCGGCTGGTCGCTGCTGATGGCTCGGCAACTGGTGCAGGCGGGAGTCAACCTGGTTCAGGTCAACCTCGGCAACAACGAGTCCTGGGACACGCACGAAAACAATTTTCCGTTGCTGCGCGACTGCCTGCTGCCTCCCACCGACCGCGGCCTTTCTGCGTTGCTGGACGACCTTCAGACATTGGGATTGTTGGACGAGACGCTGATCGTGATGTGCGGCGAGATGGGTCGCACTCCCAAAATCAATGCCGGTGCGGGCGCGAGCAAAGTCTGCGGTCGCGATCATTGGGGAGCGGTCCAGACAGTCTTCCTCGCCGGCGGCGGCATCAAGGGAGGCGTTGTGGTGGGAACCTCCGACAAGCACGGTGCCTACCCGGCCACCGATGCTCAACTCCCTGAGAACCTGGCAGCCACGATTTATCACGCCCTGGGAATTCCCGACACCGCCACCTGGAAAGACGAACTGGATCGCCCACACCATATTTATCACGGGGAGCCGATTCGATTTGCGTGATGATTCTGCGAAATGGAATGCGATGCCAAAAATCTTTGAAAAGAATGGCTACAAGTTCTTTTTCTACAGCAACGACCATCGTCCGATTCACGTTCATGTGCGGCATGGGGATGGCGAAGCCGTGTTCAATGTGGAAGACTCTGTGGAGCTTCGGGAGTCGCAGAATATGAAGCTGAGCGAGCTGTCCAAGGCTCAAGAACTTGCCGAAGAAAACAGAGACTTGATTCTGGAGAAGTGGCATGAGCACCTTGGTTGACCAAGTCAAACGCGCCGTCTATCAGGATGGGCACATTGTCGTCGTCATGGAAAGCGATGTTGAGATTCGCTTTCCTGTCGCGGGCAATCCCCGTCTTGCCGCAGGAACGCCGCAGCAACTCAACCACATTGAAGCGTCCCCCTTTGGTCTGCATTGGCCCGACCTTGACGAGGACTTGTCATTCGCGGGCCTGCTGCAAGGTGACTACGGACAAAACGGAAGTAGCGATGTTCTCCCTTCTTGACCCCATGCATCTGTCGACCGATCGGGTTGCTCGCCGCGAATGGCTGCGCGTCGGCGGCTTGAGCGCTCTGGGAGTTTCGTTGCCGCAATTGTTGCGAGCGGCGGAGACTTCGGCGGCGGGGCTCGGCGCGGCACCGAAGTTGGCGGGCGAACTGGGGTCGACGTTCGGCAAGGCGAAGAACGTGATCTTCCTCTGGCTTCAGGGAGGTCCGCCGCAGCATGAAACTTTCGACCCGAAGCCCGATGCGCCGGCCGAGATTCGTGGTCCGTTCAAGCCGATCGCGACGAACGTCCCCGGAATTCAATTCTGCGAGCTGCTGCCTCGGACCTCGTGCTATGCCGACAAGTTGGCGGTCGTTCGATCGCTGTCCACGCGCGACGATAACCACGATGTCAGCGGCTATTGGCTGCTCACGGGCTATCCCTACGGACCCGGCAGCGCGAGACAGATCAAGCCGAACGATTGGCCCTACTTTGGCTCGGTCGTAAAGATGCTCAAGCCGAGCGAAAAACTGCCGGCTCTGACGTCGGTCTGGATTCCGGACATGATGCGGCTCAACGACAACGTGACGCCGGCCGGACAGACGGCGGGGTTTCTCGGCAAGCTGTGGGAGCCGGAGCGGTTCGTCGGCGATCCCGCGTTGCCCGCTTACGAGATCGAGGGACTGCGACTGATCGGCGATGTCACCAAGATCCGGGTCGATCGCCGCCGCGAGGTCTTGAAGCAACTGGAAGGACATTTCGACGGAGCGCTGCGCGGCGGATCGGTCGAGGCGTGGGACCGGCTCTCGCAACAGGCGTTTGATCTGGTGACCTCCGGCGGCGCGCGAGCGGCGTTTGATCTCAGCCGGGAATCGGACAAGACCCGCGACCGGTATGGCCGGTACACGTGGGGACAATCGGTGCTGCTGGCTCGGCGGCTGATCGAGGCGGGGGTGCGGCTGGTCCACGTCAACTGGGCTCGCGATCCGGGAGACAACGCCGTTGACAATCCCCTGTGGGACACGCACGCCCTGAACGCCGACCGGCTGCAGGACAACCTCTGCCCACAGTTCGACGTGACGTTCGCCGCATTGATGGATGACCTGACCGAACGAGGCTTGCTCGAGGAAACGCTGGTCGTCGTGATCGGCGAGTTCGGGCGGACTCCCAAGATCAACGCGAACGGTGGCCGCGACCACTGGGGCCACGTCTTCAGCTTCGCGATGGCCGGAGCCGGCATTCGCGGCGGACAAGTGATCGGAGCCAGCGACAAGAATGGCGCGTATCCGGCGACGGCTCCCTTCACTGGCGGCGACCTGACGGCGACGATGTTTCATCTGCTCGGCATCGATCCCAACGGTTTCTTCCTCGACAACCTGAACCGACCGCATCCGATCACGAAGGGCGAGCCGATCGAGGCCATGCTGGCCAACTCGCCAACCAGGATTGAGCTGTGCAAGTCCGAGGGCGACCCGGCCCTGGTGCCACCTTTTGATGCCAGCCTGCTGCTGGATACGGACTTCCAGTCCGAACTTCCGTTGGTCCCTCCCGCGCCACCGTCACGCGACAAGGGTTGGCGGGCACATCCCATCTGGACCAGGGAGACCGCCGCCGGCTTCGCCGTCCGCAAGGCGGCCGCTTCAGTCTGCCTGGGCTACGGGCTGGAGGACGACACCGCGGGATCGGTCATCGAAAATGGTTCGCGAGCACTGCTCGCCCAAGAGATCCGCAACGCGCGCGGCGGACAATACACGCTGACCGTCAGGGTCTCCGGCGTCGCGTCGTCCGCCGATGAGTTCGACAAGACGTTCCTCGCGAACATGACCTGCCGCCTGATTCTGTTCCGGTTTCAGAACATCAACAAAGACTCCCGCACGGTCAGCGAACTGGCCTCTGTGGAATTTCGGCCGTCGTTCGGCAAGGCCGAGACCTTCAAGCTGGACCGCTTCCTTGGCTCGACGGTGGGAGGGGCGAATTTCGCGATCGGCAGCGGCTTGGGAATCGCCATCGCCGTCGAGAAGAAAACGCCCGGCCCGCTCCTGCTTCCCAAAAACGAATCCCACCGAGCCGCCCTGCGCATCGAGTCCGTCACCCTCGACTTCAGCCCGCGAGCCCGTGACGAGTCCGTGACCGTGTGAGCTTGGAATGCGGTCGGCGGAGACGCTCCCCCGTCGTCCGGGTCACTGACGCCGCCGTGGCAGTTCGCGAATGTCCGATGGCGGGACCGAACTCAAATCACAACAGGTCCCGCAAATGATAATGGTGCTTGCCGAGCTTTCCGCCGTAGTTGCCGGCGGTGATTCTCAGGACGCCGGGCGAGGCCGAGGCGGCGTGCAGACCGCGACGCATGGCGGATTGGACGGCCTCGAAGCTCAAGCCGTCGATCACGATTTCGTAGACCGCGTTGCATCCGGCGGGCAACTCGGACGTGACGAGTGACCGCAGCGTCGGGCAGTAGGCGTCGTTCGTGCTGGCCTTCAGTTTGGGATATCTCGATCCCACCTTGCTGCCCGAGCGAACGACCCCGCCGGGGAACGGCAACGCGACATCCGTGCCCGAGCGGATCGCCTCGACGGCGGCCTCGGCAGCAGCGAGGGCCGATCCGGAGTTGGTTCCGCAGATCAGCAAATTGCCGCCCGCGACACCCGTCACCGTGCCGAACTGGTCCTCGCAAAGGAACTCGCCGTCCATGACCGGGATGCGCCAGAAGCGTTGATCGCCCAGCTTTTTTGATTTCTGAAAGCCGTCGCCAAAGTAACGAATGCCGCCGCCGATCTTGATCCGCTTCTCCTTCGGGCAATCGGTGATGCCGTTGTAACAGGCGGTTGTCGGACAGGTGAGCACGCACTGCCCGACTCGCCCTTGCAGCGCTTTGGTCAGTGCGTCGATGCTGAATCCGAACACGAGGACCGCCACACCGGGACGCCCATCCGGAGTTTCGTTCGCAGGAACATCGCGCTCGATCGCCGCTTCGACGTCGCAGGCGATCACGCTCGTGGCGTTGCCGCACAGGACCGTCGCGGCCGTTCGTGCCCATCGTTCGTTGGCGGCCGTGATGATCAGCCGCGCGGCCTTGATCGGGAACGCTTCGGCAAACGTGTCCACGATCTCCACGCCGTTGAGGTTCAGAAGGGTCGGGGCTGAGGTTTGTTCCGAGGTCATCGAGGTACTCTTGGAAGTGGGCAGTGGATGGTGGGTAGTGGATAGCAATGAAGAGACAGACTGTGCGCGGTGCATGGCGGACAGACGACACTCCCGTCTTTTCTATCCACTATCCACCACCCACTATCCACTCACTTCAGCGGCACGACGCACGACTCGTTCAGGTAGCTGAGATCGACCGGGTAGTTGCGCCAGCGGATCGAATAGTACTTCTCGAACCACGTTTGAATGTCGCTTTCCACGTCGTGATCGTAGTCCGGTTGCACGTGCAGCGTCTTGCCGTTGAGCGGGTCGCGGATCTCTCCCTGCTCGACGATCACCCGTCCCGATTTGATCACCATGCGCGGCAGTTCGAACATCGTCTCCTTGTTCTCGTGCGGCGTGTAGATGGTGATGTCGGCGTCGGCTCCGGGGCCGAGGTGGCCCTTGTCGGCGAGGCCGAGGATTCTCGCGGGACCGGCGCGGGTGATGATGGCAATCTCGTTCAGGGTGTATTCGCGGTCGAGGTCGCCCAGTGTGCAGCGCTGACGGACCTCGGGATGGCACGTCTTGAGAATGTCCTGCCGGTACGTGCGGTCCATGAGCAGCCGGATGATCTGCGGATAGGCGAGGAACGATCCGCCGTTGGGATGGTCGGTGCTCATGACGACCCGCCACGGGTCTTCGACGAGCAGGTACCACTCCAGCCCGATCGCCCACTGCAACGCATGCACCAGCGACTTGTTCCGATACTTGATCGGGGTGATCCCGCAACCCGACTCCATTTCGGTGTCGGCGCTGAACCACTTGCCGCCGTAAACCTTCGACAGGAAATAACCGAGCGGCCCGTCGCCGGTCATGCTCGTCGTCTCACCGAACAGCACCTGGCCGACATCGACCGTGACGTTCTGGTTCGCGTTGACGTACTCGGCCAGCGGCACGGTCTTGCTGTTGAACGTGTTCTCGTCGCCGTCGCCGCCGCCGTAGCTGTGGAACTGAATGTGAGTGATGTGGCCGCGATGTCCTTCGAGGGCGCGCATCGTTTCCAGCGTCGTCTCCCAGTTGCCGGGCATGCCGAGATTGTTGCAGTGGATGTGGACCGAGTGCGGCAGCCGGAGTTCCGTCGCCGCCCTCGAGACACCGCCGATGATCTGTCTCGGCGAAACTTGGAAGTGATCGACGAGCGAATCCAACCCGCTGACGTTTCCCGCCTGATGGCTCTTCCAGACCTCGACGCCCCCCGGATTGACGAGCTTCGGGGCGTACCCCTTCGCGGCAGTCAGCAGCCAACCGATGAAAGCCTTCAACTTCTCGGGCTCATTCTTCTGGAGGCATTGCATCACATAGTGGTTGTTCCCCATCAGCAGGTAGAACCCCTTGTCGATGCACGGCGTGTCGTCGAATTCTTCGTGAGCGTGGCGTGCGCCCAACGGAGGGATCGCGGCGTCGAAGGCGGTCGTATAGCCGAGCCCCGCGTACTTGTAGCCGGTGGCGAACGTACTCGGGACACTTCCCATCGTGCCGCTGTGCGTGAGCTTCGTGCTGTGAATCAGCTCCGCCTTGCGCTTCTCCTCGGGCCGCATCTTGCGGGCAACGTTGACCTTCGGCCCGGCGATGTGGCAGTGCATGTCGATCCCACCCGGCATGACCACCAGCCCGCTGGCATCAATGGTCCGCGAAGGCCGGATCGCAGCATCGGTCGGAGCGTCAACGATCCGCCCGTCGGCGATCCAGATGTCACGCACCTCTCCATCGACCCCATTGGCCGGATCGTAGACAGTGCCCTGAGAAATTTTCGTGTAGTCGGGAGTTGTCATTGGTTTGGTTCAGGCGAATCGATTCGAGTCTGTGGGTTCCAACAAGAGAGCTTGGCCATCCTACGATTTAATTTTGCTGTCGGCGTCCTGAGCCGAATGCAGCACACGCACGATTTCGATCGATGTCGGCAACACGCGAAAGTAGATCACGTACTTCTCGAATCCGCGGACACACCAACATCGGTAGGGATGATCCTGGCCCTCACCCCAAACCTCACCCAAGTCCGGTGTCGATCGAATTCGGTCATAGCTCCTTTGGACTGCCTGGAGGAATCGTCGCGCGGCGGTTGGATTTCGTTCCACCAGGTACTTCGCGTGCTGAACAACATCGCGATGCGCCGGGGAAGTGACACGGAGCGAGTATCTCACGGCGCAACATCCGTTTGGACATTCCCGAAGACTTCGGCGTCCAACCGCCTCCAGTATTCGTCGTCCACGATTTGCGACTCGGACGGATCGTCGAGGGCCTCCTGCAACATCGCGGCGACATGCTCGGGACGACTCCGCAGCCGCTCGATCGCCAACAGCGATTCGATGTAGGCCGCAGCCGATGGATGCCCTTGCAAGCGGCTTTGTCGAAGCACAAAAGCATTGAGTTCGTCGTCCAATTCAAGTTCGAGTGTGGTCATGGCCTGTCCCTCCTGATTGATTTCAGTGCTTGTTGTTGGCCTACGCCGTCACACCCAGCAACTTCTTCACCCGCGTCTCGATGTTCGTCAGCACGTCGAAGTCGCTGGGGTGAGGCGATTCAAACGCGGGGCGGAGGGGGATCGGGACGTCGTCCATGCGGTAGACGGTGCCTCCCGTGTTGATGCCGTAGGTGGCGACCGTGAAGGCGACGGCGGCGGCGCGGGTGGTGGGAGTCTCCTTTGTGTCGAGTGCGATGTAGGGGATCGAGGCCAGGTGTTCGCGGGCCGGTTGCGAGAAGTTGGCCATCGGGTCGCAGGCGATCGTCATGCCGCTGTCGGCCTCTCGATTCGCCAGCGTGTCCGACGTGGTGTACTCGCCGGGATTGAAGCGGGCGTAGCCGCGCGAGTGATTCACGCCGAAGGGGAAGCCGGTGCGCCAGGCGACGACGTTGTCGGCGCCGGTCACGTTGCCGTGGCCCCGGTTCGGCTTGGCCGTGAACCGGGTGAAGGCGTTCATGTCGCGCGTCAGCGCCAGCAGGGCCTCGCTGTTGCAGTGCTTGCCGCGCGTCATCGTCAGGCCCATGCCGAAGAAGATCACACCGAACTTGCACGCCTTCATCCGCTCCATCAAATCCTGGAAGACGGACAACTCGACCCCCGTCTCGCGCAGCACGAGTTCCGGATCGAGCTCGATTCCCTTGGCCAGCGCCCGGAGAGTCCACAGGGCTTCAAAGTCTTTGCGCGGCTTGATCTGGATGAAAATGTCGGCGGCCCTGGCGCTCTTCGTCTTGCGGACGTCCACGATCACGCAGGTGCGGTCCTTGCGCCCGTTGGGCAGGAACATTCCCTTGGGCATCAGGCTGTACTTCGTGAAGTGGCGCGGATGACTCTCGGCCGGGTTCGAGCCCCAGAAGATGATCATGTCGCCGCGGTTCGCCACTTCGCCCAACGAGCACGTCACCTCACCGACGCCCTGAAACGCCATGCCCGAGGGACCGTGACAGACGCTCGTCGTCGTGTCGATTGTCCCCTTGATCCAGTCGGCGATGCTGACCGCGACGCGCTGGGCTTCGCATGGAGAATCGCTCAGCCCGTAGATGATCGGGTACTTGCCGTCCGTCAGGATCCTGGCCGCGCGATCGTACCCGGCTTCCAACGAGGCGGGCTGGCCGTCGATCAGGCAGCTCGGCCGATCATCCGTGTGGTGGTTGAGAAACCACGCCTTGCCGAGCACGCACGCCCGCTTGGCCTCGATGATGTGGTTGTCCTTCACCGTGAGATCGATGTCGTCGCAGACGCACCCGCAAAAGGTGCAGGTCGCGTCCTGAACGATCTTCAATTCGCCGGGAACATTGGCCGTCGGGGCGTAGCACTGGGTTGAGGCGCTGGTCATGCAATGGCCTGAAAACAAAGGGTTTGAAATTGGAGGTCCTGCTCACGCCCGGTTGCAAAGCGTACTTGATTTTTGCACCCTCAGCCATTCCGCATCGGAGACTTTTGCGGGACACGGGTCACCGACCGTGCAGGCGGCAACGGATCTGACGGCCTGTTCGTGAAACGTCGCCATTGGATCGAGCGTCATCCGTCCGGGATGCGGCTCAGCCGTCAAACCGACTCTACTCTCCCTGACCCCAATCGACCTCGCCGTGACGCCAATCCGAGAGCGCCATGAGGCCGCTGGCGAAGAGCCACTCCAATCCGAAGAGCAAGCAGAGGAAACCCAAAAACACGGCGCAGGCCACCAAGCCGCGCCGCATCCCGCGCGTCCGCAGCAAGTAAACCGGCACGCCAACAATCGCGATGAGGAAAATCGCCAACCCCATCCCTCGACCGAGTCGTTGCCCGCGGTCCTCACTGTCCAAGGCACACCACCGAAGTACGAACAACGCCACCGCGAGACCTTCGGCCATCCACCAATCGGAATCCACACCTTTCAGTGCAGCCAATTGATCCATCGTCCCCAACAGTCCGCAAACGAGCATCCCGTGCCAAATCGTCTGGCGTTTTTTGAATGCCAGAGAGGCCGTCGTGCTCGCAATGGGCTGCTCGTCGTGTGGCTGCTCGTCGTGGTTGGCATCGGCCATTGCGTTTCCTCGGAAGTCGATTTCTCAACTGACGGGTGCGTGCCTACGCCGTAAGCTTCTCCAACACCACGTCCATCCCTTTGCTCGTGGGCATTCCCGAGCCGTGGGTGTCGCCACCCATCATGCGGCTGGAGATGTCGCCATAGGCGATGAACAGCATTCCCTCGGGAAGCTCGTCCTTCTTGGCGGGAGTGATGTTGACCTCGACCACCTGCCCCTCTTCGCCGGTCAGGCGGACGCGATCGCCATCGACCAGTCCCAACCGCAGCATGTCGCCGGGAGCCACCTGCAGCGTGTTAATCTCCCGCTGGTACATCTCCAGGAACTTTCCCTCGCTGATGCCGCACCCCTGATCGCTGGTTCGGCCGGGAATGAGAATGAACGTTTCGGGCATGGTGGATGGTGGCTTTCGTGCGATCGGTGAAGCGGAACGGCAGGGCGTACTGAGTATCGGTCGGGCGAGTTGGTCTTGGCGACTCAATCAAAGGATGCTCGCGCTGATCGCCAGCAGTTCGATCAGCGTGAAGCCGCGATGATTCGGCAGCGGCTTGGTTTTGAGTCTCATCTGGATTCCTCAGGTCAACTTGATGGCTTGATAGGCATCCGGTGCCGACGAAAGTGCATCCTGGCGGACGAAGAGCACGGTCTGTCCCGCGCGGCGATTGGGGCGCAGGTGCTTGCCGACATCGACGACTCCGTGCCGGATCCGAATCGACCTGTCCGCGTCCTCCACTTCGATGTCCCGCGACAGCACCGCCTCGACCGGGACCGGGCCGCACAGATCCTCGGGCCATTCTCCGTGTTGAACGACTCGCCCGTCGTCGCCGGTGATGGCCAGACCGACGGCGGCCAGTGCTCCGATCACGCCTCCCTCGGTCCCTCCCAGTCCCATCAGCCGCAGTCGGTGAGCGGTCGCCAATTCGTGAGCCATCGCCTGCGTCACGAGGTCGCGCTGGCAGAGACGTCCATATTCGGTCACGGCGTCGGGAACGGTGTCGGTTACGCACAGGCCGGGATCGCTGCCGACGACGAACCATTCGCGCATCACCCGCACGCAGAGATCGGTCAGACGGTCGAGACCCCCGTCTCCGTGAGACTCCAACGCAATCGAGGCCGATCCATTCTTGGACGTGTACGGCACGCGCGGGTCGAAGAACAATTGATGCCGCACGATCCGGAGACACCGCCAGTCATCGGCTGCGGCGCGCACGATGGCCCGCGCCAACTGATTGGTCCCCGGCGAGTCGAGCGTGTCGGTGTCGTCAATGCCCACGAAGATCACGACACATTCTCCCCGGGTGTCTCGGCACCGCGCCGCCGTCCGTAGAACAGCACCGCGCCACTGAGGAGTCCCGCCAGCAGACCACAGGCGACGTACGTCACTGAGGCCTGCAACAGCCACTCGAACAGCGGTCGCGTTCCCGACCGCTCCCAACCGACCGCCTTGGCCGTTCCGCGCACGGTCAAGGCCAGCAGATTGCTCGCCAGTCCCGCGATGGCAAACGCAACGTATTGCCGCCAGCCCCCGTTCGCGCGACGCAGCGTCCAGTCGAGCAGCGGCCCCGTGGCCACGAGGCTGGTCAGCGCCCCCAACCCCAGTTCTTCTCCTTTGAAGCCGCACATTCGAAACACCACTCCCGTCACCAAGGCCGATCCGCCCATCACCGTTCCCGCTCCGCGTCGGGGAACGAGCGCGAGACCCATCGCCATCGGAAACACCACGCGCAGAATCGCGTGGCCCGGAATCCCTCTGATGTGGAGGTCGAGAAACGTCGAAGCACACGCCGCGAGGATTCCGGCCGTCAGCAGGACCAGCCAGTCACGCACGGTGACCGTCACTTCGTCCGAGACAATCAGTCCCAGTCGCGTGGTAGAGCACAGGCCCGGATGAAGCGGGAGTTGCAAGACATCCATCGGCGAGGACTCTTCCGAATGATCCAATTCAACTCAGGTGGCAAGGCCGGAGCATGACCGAAAGTACCAGCATATTCCAGCGCCGGATCAACCCCGAGAGGTTGTCGTGGACGGCTGAAGCCGTTGTTGCTGGCATCTTCCGGTCCGTCCCGCGCTAACCCATTTCTGATTTGGGGAATTCCCATTCGTCGTCTCCTTCCATTCGTCGAATCCCCAGCCTTTCTCGAATGTAAGAGGTACGACGATTGGAAGGAGACGACGAATGAAACCGGTC
>JANODP010000205.1:0-5046 GCA_031412755.1 Schlesneria sp.
ATGTCACAGCAGAACCTTCGCTTGCGCGTCAGGCTTCAATGCGACCATGAACAATCCGGGCTACCGCTTCAGCCCGAGTTGTTGGCGGATGTCGGCTTGGATCTCGTCCGCAGGCAGGCGGCCATCGGTTTGGATGACCAACTCTTTCCGCCGAAACAGGTCGAGGATCGGTTCGGTCTTCGTGCGGTAGTCCTGCAATCGCTGACGCAGGCCGTCCTCGTTGTCGTCGCTGCGGACGATCAGCTTCCCGCCGCAGACGTCGCAGATGTCGTCGTTGGCCGGGCGGTGATGGATCAGGTTGTAGTCGAGACCGCACTGGCTGCAGAGCCGCCGCGCCAGGACGCGCTCGAACACGACTTCGTCCGGCACGTCGATGTGGATCACGGCGTCGATGTCGTAGCTTTCGAGGAAGAACTCGGCCTGCGACCGGTTTCTCGGGAAACCGTCGAGGATGAAGCCGGAGTTCCAATCGTGAAGGGCCAGCCGGTCGCGAACGATCTGCTCGACGTTCTCATCGTCCACCATCTGGCCATCGGCGATCAGCCGCTTGATCCGCGCCCCGAGCTTCGTGTGCGACTGGATGTGCCAGCGAAAGATGTCTCCGACCGAGATGTGAACCAGATCGAAGTCCTGCTTGAGCCGCTTGGCCTGCGTCCCTTTGCCGCAGCCCTGCGCGCCCATGATGACGTACTTGTGCATGATCTCTTTCGGTGTGAAGTCGCTCGTGGCGTGCCTCAGAAGGACCGCCGTAGCCGGAGTCTAGCAGCCGCTCCCCACCCTCCGCGAGGCCCGAGAATGGGTGGCCTGTTCCGCTGGCAGTAATGCATCCTGAACGGGCAGGACTACTCGGGACCCTCGTCAAGAAGTGGGCGGATCGGTGGAACATCCGTTGAAAACAAGGGCTTTCACTCGAACTGCCGCGAGCCAGCCGACAAGGCACGTTTCTTGCGTTTCGCTCAGGCCGCGAGCTGCGGCTTGCCCGTTTTTTGAGTTGACCTGTGCGCCCGCTTTGGCGACCGAAGGGATTTGCAACGGTTCGGGGTCGGTGCGTTTTCCGCGTTGTGGTGTCGGCAGGGACGGTCTGAACTGATCCGCTGGGTACGAACTGAAAGGAATGACGGCTATGTGGCGAAAGTTGGCGCTCACTTCGTTGACGGGATGGCTGCTGCTGTGCACCGGTCCGTTGGGTTTACTGTTGGCTCAGGAACCGGACAAACCGGCTGAGCCTCCGGTCGCTGCTGCAGCACCGGCTGAAGCGGTCGCCGCGGCACCCGCCGGGCCACCCCCGCATCTCGCCGGAACGTATGACACCGGCTCGATTGCCTGGTTGATGACCAGCGCCGCGCTGGTGTTCTTCATGATGCCCGGTCTGGCTCTGTTCTATGGTGGCATGTGCCGCTCCAAGAACGTGCTCAACATGTTCATGTGTGTGATGGTGTGCGTCCCCATCATTGCGATTCAGTGGGTCGCCTATGGATACAACCTCGCATTCGCGGTCCCTTCGGCGATTGCCGTTGATGCCGGCAAGGATGACAAAGGGGTCGACAAGCCGAAGCTCAGCTATCTCGGCTGGGATCCGGGTCTGGTCTTCATGAAGTCGTTCAGTGAAGTGACGCCGATCGATGGGCCGAACAGTTACGGCAAGATCGTGACCAGCGGTGATACGGTCGGAGCTGCGCCGACGGGTGTTCCCGAGTTGTTGTTCGCGATGTTCCAGATGATGTTCGCCATCATCACGCCCGCGTTGATCGTGGGAGCCATCGCGGAACGGGTGAAGTTCAGTGCGTGGTGTCTGTTCGTGGTGCTGTGGGCGACGATCGTCTACGACCCGGTTTGTCACTGGGTCTGGAACGTGAACGGCTGGCTGTTCCAGGCGGGCGTCCTGGACTTCGCCGGTGGAACGGTCGTGCATGTTCTGGCAGGAGTCTCGGCGCTGGCTTTGATCCTGATTCTCCCGAAGCGAAAGGGCTATCCCACGGGCCCGTTCCTACCGCACAGTATCGGATGGACCCTGATGGGTGCCGGCCTCCTGATGGTCGGTTGGTTCGGTTTCAACGCCGGTTCGGCCATTGCCGTCGGCAAAGACTTCCTGCCGGTTTCAGCGGCTGTCGCGGTCATGGCCTTTGCCACTACTGCCATCGCGGGCAGTGCAGCGGCTGGATCGTGGATGGTGGCGGAATGGATTCATGTCGGTAAACCGTCCTCTCTTGGTGTTGGCTCGGGCATTGTGGCCGGTCTCGTGGCGATCACTCCTTGTGCCGGACACGTCAGTCCGTGTGCAGCGCTGATCATCGGCCTGCTCGGAGGTTTCATTTGCTTCCTCGGAGTGCAGGCCAAGCAAATCATCAAGTACGACGATTCGCTCGACGTGGTCGGTGTCCACGGTGTGGGTGGTGCTCTGGGAGCACTCTTGGTGGGATACTTTGCGATTCGTCCCGTGGTCGGCAGCATGGATCAAGTCATGCTGCAACTGAAGGGCGTGCTGGCGACCGGCATCTATGCGTTCGTCTGCACGTTGGTGATCGGCCTCATCATCCACAAAACGATCGGGTTCACCGTCTCAGAGACGGAACAGGATGAAGGACTCGACTCGGCCGAGCATGGCGAGACAGCCTACCGCCTGAGTTGAGGGTGAACGTGAGGATCGGTAACTGACTGGTTCTCCTCTGCCCCCAGTCGGTATTTCGATTCCAGCCCGGTTCGTTCGCGAACCGGGCTGGTTCGTTCCTTGAGTCTGCGGCGTGGAGAACAACCGTCTGGTCAGTCGTTCGGTTCGGCGAATCGTTCGCCTGGAAACGGGTTGGAGTTTGAAGTCCGTTGGCAGGATGGGTGGAGACGGGTTTCAGGTTCACCACCTCGGAAGTGATGGCGGGCTTGGGTTCGGCTCTCGGTTTTGAATACCATCTGCCCGCCGAGACTCAAGTCACCAAGGAACTCCGTTCGTGAATCGTGTTCTGCCCGCCGTGGCATTCTTCGTTTGGTGCGTCTGTTCGTTGGTCGTCTCGTCTGCCGCATCGGCTGAAGAACCGGACCCGCTCTTGGCGGCAGCGACCACTTTGGCGGACGCGGCTCAGGCACAGAACGCACCTGGTCACGGGCCAAAGCTGGGCGCACTGATCTCGCCCGCTGCGATCGCTCCGTTTGCGTTGTTGCTGCTCTGCATCGCAATCTTTCCGCTGGCCAAGCCCCATTGGTGGGAGCACAACACGAACAAGGGGATCATCGCGGCGGTGCTCGGAATTCCCGTGACCGCGTACCTGCTGTCGTTTGGCGACGTGGGGACTCATGTGCTGGAGCACGTCGCGAAAGAGTACGTCTCGTTCCTGCTGCTGCTCGGGTCGTTGTTCGTCATCAGCGGCGGAGTGTATGTCCGCGGCGCTCTGCGCGGTTCGCCTGCGCTCAACACGGCGTTCCTCGGTCTGGGCGCGTGCATCGCCAGTTTCGTCGGCACCACGGGGGCGTCGATGCTGCTGATCCGGCCGCTGCTGCGCGCGAACCGGGATCGCAGCCGCGTGGCGCATGTCGTCGTGTTCTTCATTTTTGTCGTCTCGAACTGTGGTGGCCTGTTGACACCGCTGGGCGATCCGCCTCTGTTTCTCGGCTTCTTGAAGGGCGTGCCGTTCGTTTGGACGTTCCGGTTGTGGCCCCAATGGGCGTTTGTGAACGGCGTGTTGCTGGTGGTGTTCTTTCTGTGGGACACCATCGCGATCCGGTCCGAGGCCGCGACGCCCGAACAGCGCGCCGCACTGGAAGACCCCGATGTCCCTGAACCGTTTGGATTCGAGGGTCTGCACAATTTTTGGGGCCTCGCCGGGATTGTGGCGGTGATCTACTGCTCGGGTCAGGGAATCGGCAACGAAGGCGAACCGTGGCCCTGGGGCGTTCAGGAAGGCTTGATGGCGGCAGTCGCGGCGGTTTGCTATCTGCTCACAACGAAGGCGATTCGCGAGAAGAACTCCTTTGGGTTCGGGCCGATCATCGAAGTTGCCCTCCTGTTCGCCGGTATCTTCGTGACGATGATCCCCGCCCTGGCGATCCTCAACGTGCATGGCAAGAACCTCGGTATTGAGTCCCCCGCGCAGTTCTTCTGGGCGTCGGGAATATTGTCGAGTTTCCTCGACAATGCACCGACGTACCTGACGTTTGCCGTGACGGCCTGCGGCATTCACGGCGTCAACACCGAGGAGGGACGATACCTGGCAGAGTTCCTCAATCTGCCCGCCGCTTCCGGCGCGGTGCAGATTCTGGCGGCCATCTCGTGTGGATCGGTGTTCATGGGGGCCAACACCTACATCGGCAACGGACCGAACTTCATGGTCAAGGCGATCGCGGAAGAGAACAACGTGAAGATGCCGGGCTTCTTCGGCTACATGGCCTACTCGTGCGGCATCCTGATCCCGATCTTCATCGCCGTGACGTTCGTGTTCTTCCGTTAGCAGACGCCGCTGGCCAGTCCCTCCACCCGCGGCTACAATCGGCCGCGGCTGATGCGTTCATTGGAGTCTGCCCGGTTGGAGGTTCTCCCATGCTGACGATGCTTGGAAGCCCGAGACGATGTTGTGACGGGATCACACGGCGCGAGACGCTGCGGGCGGGAGCACTCTCGGCGCTCGGCGGCTTTGGTCTGCCGCAGATGCTCGCAGCCGAAGAGGCCGGCTCGGTGCATGGGGCGAAGGCGAAGAACGTGATCTTCGTGTTCCTGCTCGGCGGCGCGGCGACGCAGGACATGTACGACCTCAAGCCGGAAGCTCCCCCGGAAGTGCGTGGTGAGTTCAAGCCGATCGCGACCTCAGTCCCCGGCATCGACGTCTGCGAACATCTGCCACAGTTCGCGCAGTGGGCGCACCGGTTCGCGTTCATCCGGTCGATCAATCACAAGGCGGGCTGCCACAATTGTCTGCCGTGTTAGGCAGCAGCGTGAAAATGATCTACCGGCAAAGGTGGGAGATTGGATAGAAGGCGGATTGGGAGCAGCCGGTTGAACGCGAGTCTCAAGGAAGAGGCCATGTCGGAGCAAGTCACGGAGGACCTCAAGGGCACGATTCG
>JANODP010000206.1:0-5203 GCA_031412755.1 Schlesneria sp.
CGGGGCGCGGGCCGCGGGGCGCGCGACGCAAAAGACCCGGACCCTATGTTTTCGTTCTCCCCCGCCCCCCACACCCCACGCCCCTCAGCCCCGGGTGACAGGATCGTGATCGTCGCCTGCTCCAGGTCGCGGACCTTGCGCTGCGTCTCGACGTCGAACAACCGGATCGATTCGATTTCGTCGCCGAACAACTCCAGCCGGATCGGGTCGGACGAGTCGGGAGGAAACACGTCGACGATCCCTCCGTGGATCGTGAACTCGCCCGGCACTTCGATGGCGGTGACCCGCTCGAACCCGCGCGAGGTGAGCCAGCGCGTCAGTTCTTCGAGATCGAGTTCGGTCCCCACCTGAAGCACTCGCGACGCCACGGCCCGCTCGGCACGATTCGGCACCGGCTGCAACAGCGCCGCAATCGTGGTGACGACCACGCGCGGAGGTGACTCGGACTCGAAGGCCCTCAGCACGCGCAGCCGGCTGCCGAGGATCGGGTCGGTGATGCTCAACTCACTCGGCAACGACGGCCACGCCGGAAGAATGAGCGGCCGGCCCTCACCCGCTCGATCCGAATTCGTCACGCCGAAGGAGGCCAGATCTGCCGCGAACTCGTCCAATTCCCGTTCGCGCGGCAGCACCACGACAATCGCCTTCGGAGACTGCTGATTCAGAGCCGCCACCGTCAACGCGGCCGATGATCCCCACGCTCCATCCACCGTCGTCGAACGGCCTTGTTCGAGAACCGCGATCACCTCGCCCATGCCGGGCTGATTCAGCAGTCGCGCCGCGAGACTCGTCAGCGGTGAAGTGGCGGTGGTATCGGCAGCGGTCATCGTGTCGGTTCGCCTGTTCGCGACGAGCGCAAACGCGATCGGCCCAATCGAACCAACGGCGGCTCGACGGGCTCGCGTCTCCAAAGTGGGGGGATTCTATCCGGCCCGTTGATCCCGCCAAGAGAGGCTTCTGGCGGGTGGCCACCCCGTCCCGTCTGACACTCAACTGGACGACCGCCCTCACGCGGGCTAGAACTGCCACTTGACTTTTGGTTCCCCGCGGCAACCATCTCGCGGCTCAAGCCGCGTTCCCCTGGAGGAGACTCTGCCATGAAACTGTTCGCTGTGCTGTTGTCGTTGTTTGTGATCGCGCCGGCCTACGCGGCGAACGCCCCCGGTGATGCGTCCGACAAAGCCGAGGCCGCCGCCAAGAAGAAACTCTCGATCGGTCACATCGAGATCTCGGGCGGCTACTCCGAAGGGGCGACGGCCCCCGGGCTGTTCGGCGACGTGGTGGAGACGCTCGGCTCGGGCTTGCAGCGGCTGGACAAGGCGGCTCGCGACGAAAGCCTCGACGCCGTGATCCTGCACATCAACGACCCGTCGATCGGCTGGGCGAAGCTCAACGAACTGCGAGTCGGCATCCAAAAGATGCGGGACAAGGGGCGCAAGGTCTACGCCTTTATGGAGAGCGTCGATACCAAGGGCTACCTGGTTGCCGCCGCCTGCGACCAAATCATCATCCCCGAATCGGGCATGATCATGCTGCCCGGCCTGCGGGCGGAGGTCTCGTTCTACAAGAACCTGTTCGACATGCTGGCGATCCAACCGCAGATGCTGCGCGTGGGCGAGTTCAAATCGGCCGCCGAACCGTACAGCCGCTCCGAAATGAGTCCCGCCTTCCGCGAAGAGATGGAAGCGATTCTGGACGACTACTACCGCCAGATCGTCGAGACGATTGCCTCGAGCCGCAAGCTGACCCCCGATCAGGTGAAGGCCATCATCGACACGGGCCTGCACTCGGCGAGTGACGCCAAGAAGCTCGGGCTGATCGACATCGTGGGCTACGAGGACGCCATCGAGTCACTCGTCAAAGGCGACGACAAAACGTCCGAAGTCAAAATCACCAAGGGCTACGGCAAAAAGAAGATCGACACCGACTTCAGCGGCTTCACCGGCATGGCCAAGATGATGAACCTGCTGATGGGCGTTGAGCCGACCACGCGCAAGTCGACCGTCCCCAAGATCGCCGTCATCAATGCGACCGGAGCCATCATGTCCGGCTCCAGTGCGACCGACCCGTTCTTCGGCGAACAGACGATGGGCTCGACCACGATGATCAAGGCGATCCGTCAGGCGCGGGACGACTCGACGGTGAAGGCCGTGGTCCTGCGGGTCGACAGCCCCGGCGGCAGCGCTCTCGCCAGTGACCTGATGTGGCACGAACTCGAATCGCTCGACGGAAAGAAGCCGTTCGTCGTCAGCATGGGCGACACGGCGGCCAGCGGCGGCTACTACATCGCCATGGGAGCCGACCGCATCTTTGCCGAGCCGGGAACGCTGACCGGTTCGATCGGCGTCGTGGGCGGCAAACTGGCCTTCGAGAAGTTCTACGAGAAGATCGGCATCACGACGAGCGTCGTGCAGCGCGGCAAGAACAGCGGCGTGCTCAGCATGACGACTCCCTTCTCGGAGACCGAACAGGTAGCGATGCAAAAGATGCTGAACGACATCTACGCCCAGTTCACGACCAAGGCCGCCGCCGGCCGCAAGATGGACGTCGACAAGCTGGAAAAAATGGCCCGCGGGCGAGTCTACACCGGGGCACAGGCCCTGAAACTGGGCCTGGTTGATGAGCTCGGCACACTCGCCGACGCCATTGCCTTCGCCAAGAAGTCGGCCGGCCTCGACCCCGATGCGAAATTGGAACGGCTCGATCTCCCCAAGCCAACCAGTCCGTTCGAGGCCCTGTTCGGCCCGCTCGATCCTGGCTCCACCCGCCTCCACTCGCCCAGCTCCGCGCTGCTCAAGCACCTCCCCGAGGAAGTCACGTCTCAACTGCGCGGCCTGAACATCTACGAACTGCTCGCCCGGGAGCGAGTTCTCACTGTGCTGCCCTACCGGGTGTTGGTGAAGTAGGGCGATCGGTAAAAGTACTGTCGTCCCGTCGCTCCGCCGACGGGACCGTCATCGAGTTGGCGTAAATACATCTGGAACGCTCGCAGCAGCACGTCCCGCTGACGGAGCGGCGGGACTACAGTATTTGCCAAGCAATTCGTTGGTCCTTGAACAAGAATGGTTTTCCATGTTTCGCGTCACCAAAGAGATCGACTTCTGTTACGGCCATCGGCTGCTGAACTACGACGGCAAGTGCAAGCACCTGCACGGACACAACGGCAAGGCGGTCATCGTACTCGAGGGACAGCAGCTCGATCATCGCGGGATGGTCGTCGATTTCTCGGACATCAAGAAGCAGGTGGCAGGGTGGATCGATGCCAATCTCGACCATCGCATGATCCTGCACGAGGCCGATCCGATCGTGCCGATCCTGCATTCGCTCGGTGAGCCGATGCACATCGTCTCGGAGAACCCGACCGCCGAAAACATCGCGAAGCTGATTTACGACTTCGCCAAATCGCACCAACTGCCGGTGAAGGAAGTCTCGCTGTGGGAGACCTTCAATTCCTATGCAACCTACCGCGAAGACTGATGCCGCTGCCACCTCGGGCGCGGTGGGCCGGGTCTATCTCGTCGGCGGCGGACCCGGTGATCCGGGGCTGCTGACGCTGAAGGGGGCGGAGTGCCTGCGGCGCGCGGACCTGATCCTGTACGACGGCCTCGTCAATCCGATGCTGCTGCGTCACGGACATGCCGCCTTGGAGCGGACGTGTCGCGCGGAAGGGCCGCTCGGTCGGCTGTTGCCTCAGGACGAGATCAACCGGCGGCTGATCGAGGCCGCGCGGGCCGGTCAGACGGTCGTGAGGCTCAAGGGGGGCGACCCGTTCATTTTTGGACGCGGCTCCGAAGAGGCGGCGGCGCTCGCGGCGGCGGGGATTCCGTTTGAGGTCGTGCCGGGCATCACGGCGGCGACGGCGGCAGCGGTCTACACCGGCATCTCACTCACCCATCGAGACCACGCGTCGGCGGTCGCCTTCATCACGGGACACGAAGACCCGACGAAGCCGGCGACATCGCTCGATTACGAGTCGCTCGCCCACTTCCCCGGCACGCTCGTGTTCTACATGGGCCTGCATCGGTTGGAGGCGATCTCGTCGGCACTCATCGCGGCGGGCAAGCCCGCGCAGACTCCGGCCTGCGTTGTCTGCCGGGCGACTCAACCGTTGCAGCGGACGGTGACCGGGACGCTGGCCGACATCCCGACACTCGCGCAGGCCGCCGGGCTGCATCCGCCATCGCTGGTGATCGTCGGCGACTGCGTCCAGGTTCGCGAGCAGGCGCGCTGGTTCGAGGATCGGCCGCTGTTCGGTCAGGTCGTCGGCATCACCCGGCCCGAGGATCAGGCGGATGATGCCGCGCTGAAAGCCTATGAACTCGGCGCGTTGCCGGTGATGCTCCCCACGATTGAGATTGCTCCGCCCGACGACTGGTCCGCAGTCGATGCCGTCTTGCCGTGCCTGCCCGATTTCGACTGGATCGTCTTCACGAGCGCGAACGGAGTGCGTGGCCTGCTCGGCCGCCTGTGGCAGAGCGGCGGCGACGTGAGATCGCTGTCAAAGGCCAGGCTCGCCTGCATCGGCCCCGCGACGGCGGCGGTGCTCGCAGAGTACTCGCTGCGAGCGGACCTGGTGCCGACCGAGTACCGCGCCGAATCGCTTGCTGCCCTGCTCAAGCCGCATGTTGCCAACAAGAGAGTTCTCTGGGCGCGAGCCTCGCGCGGGCGCGACGTCCTGCCCGCGGAACTGATTGCGGCGGGAGCCGCTCTCGAACAACTCGTCGTCTACCAGAACCGCGATGTCGAGGAGCTGCCGCGCGCGGAACTCGAACGGCTCGAACGAGGCGATCTCGACTGGATCGGCCTGTCGAGCCCTTCGATCGCCCGTTCGCTGGCCCGTCTGCTGTCTCCCGCCGCCCGCGCGCAGCTCGGGGTGAAAACCAAACTCGCCAGCATCAGCCCGGTCACGACCGCCGCCGCCCAAACCGCTGGTCTGACTATCACGGCCGAGGCAACCGAGTACACGTGGGACGGTCTGTTCCAGGCGATGATCGCGGCGCGAAAGCACTGAGAGTCGGTTTGGAATTGGGGTCGGGGAATTGGGGTCGGGCGTTCAAATTTCCTGACCCTACCGGATTGCAGGTGTTTGCCGCAGAGCGGCATTTGAAGGTAGCCGTGGGCTTCAGCCCACGGTCTCGAAACCGTGACACACCACTTGTCGCGGAGCGACAATTGATGGGTTGAAGCGTCGCGATCAAATGTC
>JANODP010000207.1:0-19701 GCA_031412755.1 Schlesneria sp.
GGCTCCAAGGCGTCTCGCACGCCATTACGCCCCGCAGAGCCTGCGCTTTCCATCCCAAACTCGCGCAGCGAATGGTCTGAGGCGAAGCCCTCGCTGGAGTCTTCGGAACGCACCTCGTCGATACCCGGCGGCTTCGCTGGCACGGTGCGTTTCGAAGACTCCACGCACCCTGCTTTTCTCCGCTGTCACGACGCCTGACGCATGCGGAGCGTCGGCTTCTCCAGCGTGACGACCGTGTTGGCGGGAATGCTCTCGTAGACGGAGGCCCCCGCCCCGATGACCGAGTTCCGGCCGATGGTCGTGGCGCCGCCGAGCACCGTCGCGTTGGCGTAGATCACGACATTGTCTTCGATCGTCGGATGCCGTTTCGAGTTGCGGACCAGCTTCCCCTGCTCGTCCTTGGCGAAGCTGATGGCGCCGAGCGTCACGCCCTGATAGAGCTTCACTCCCGAGGCGATCTCGCACGTGGCTCCGATCACGACGCCCGTGCCGTGGTCGATGAAGAACGACGGACCGATGGTCGCTCCCGGATGAATGTCGATCCCCGTCCGACTGTGGGCGCACTCGGACAGCATCCGCGGAATCAGCGGCACCTGCAGGCGAAACAGTTCGTGGGCCAGGCGGTAGACGGTGATCGCCTCCAGCCCCGGATAGCAGAAGATGATCTCGTCGAGATTGGCGGCGGCGGGGTCTCCGTCGAACGCCGCCTGCACATCGGTGGCCAATGTGCGGCGGATCGCGGGGAGCGTTTGCAGGAACTGGATCGCCTTCTCCTGACCGGCCGCTTCAAAATCGGGCTGGACCTCGCCGCAGTTCAACAGGTTCTTGCGACGGAAGTCGTGCCGGAGGGCGCGGGCGATCTGCTGCGTCAGCCGATCGTGCAGCCCGTCGATCAGGTCGCCGACGTAGTACGTCACGTTGCCGAAGTGCAGATTCTGCCGCTTGCGGTAGCCGGGGAAGAGGATCTCCTTCAGATCGTCGGCGATGCCGATGATCACCTCGATGCTCGGCAGCGGGCAGTGGCCGAGGTGATTGGTCGTGTCGATTTCCTGATACGTGTCGACGATGCGGTCCGTCAGTTCCGGAAGCCGATCCTTGAGACGAATGTCTGTCGCCATGTGACGCGCCTTGTGAGAGATCTCGCAGACTCAAACTCGCCGCGGCAGTATCACCCGCCGCGACCGCGAAGGAAATGGTCATCCCGGTCCGACCTCGCGCAGGGCACCGCGCCGCTAAACCGTCTCTCGTTGGGATCGGCGTCGTTTTCGGTGCGACTGCATCCAAAGTGAGGCTCCGCGTTCCGGGAAGGTTCGGAACGACTGCCCCGGTTTTCGCAATCGTCAAGGTTTGCCAAACGGCCGGCGAAATCCCGGCCGCCGGGGAGTGAGTTTGCAGCCGTGGAAAACGAAAGTCGAACGGCCGCCCCCGTCCCGTCGATGACTCTTCGGGTTGCGCTGCTCTTTTGTTCAGCTCCACGGGAAATCTACGGGCATGACGTTTCGCAGCCTTTTCGTCGATGCCTTCGTTCCGCCGGTCTCGTCGCAGCCCGAGTACTGGCTCGAGACGCGACGGCCCTTCTGCAATCTGGTCTTTCTGCTCCCGCTGCTGCTGGCCTACGAGATCGGTGTCTGCCTGGTCGGCGGTTCCGGCGGGGATTCGGCCCGCAACGGGGCCGATGCGTGGATGAGGCTCGGCCTGCAACGACTGGGCGTCGATCTGTTGTGGCTGCTTCCCGCGCTGCTCGTCGGCGCGCTGCTCTCGTGGCAATGGGCGAGCCGCCAGCCGTGGCGCATGTCGTGGGACACGCTCGGCGGGATGCTGGCCGAAAGCCTGCTGTTCGCCTTCGTCCTGATCCTGCTCGGCCAACTGACCGACTTCTGTTTTCGACAGGCCGCGCCCCCCAGGTTGCAGGTCGGGGAGACCGCCTGGAACGCCGGGTTCCTGGTCAAGTTGATCGCCTTCATGGGGGCCGGCATCTACGAGGAGTTTCTGTTTCGACTCTGCCTGATCCCGGTGACGTATGCCGCCCTGCGGGCGCTGCTCGTCCCGCATCGTTGGTCGGTCGGCGGGACCATCGTGCTGACGAGTCTGGTCTTCTCGCTGGCACACTATCTCGGCCCGGCGGCAGACGGGCAGTCACTGTCGCTGCTGACGGAAGCGGTGGCGCGCGTGCAATCGAGCCGCTCGCTCTGCTTCAGCTTCGTGTTCCGCACGTTGGCGGGGATGTTCTTCGCCGCACTCTTCTTCCTGCGCGGCTTCGGGATCACGGTCGGAACGCACGCCGTCTACGACGTCTTCGTCGGGATCGTGCTGATCTCGGAAGTCTGAACGATCCTGCCTTGTCTGCCGCCGCCCACCAACCCAACGCGTGAGTGAGGGCGAGGTGTTGTTGCGGTTTCCTCTGCCATCCGTGCCCCGGCTCTGCCATCCGTGCGAAGCCGATCGAATTGAAAAAACGCACGGATGGCAGGGCCAGAGCACGGATGAGTCATGACAAATGGCGCAACACCTGACTCGGTGGTTGAAAGACCGTTTCATCAGGCCATCCTCTCCCCGAAGACGGGCGGGGGGAGGGGACCAGAAAAGGTGACCACCAAATAACGACGGCACCCCGCACCGGGTTGGTGTGCGGCACCGAGGGACAAGCGCGACGGCAGCGGCTAGAATCACCGGGCGTTTTGCAAACAACTCGCCGCCGAAGGGCGAGGTTTCTTGGAGCTCCGGGGATTCTGGATCGATGGACAATTCCGAAGGCCTGCGCGAGGCGCTCACGCGCGGGTTGGCTGACGGCGGCAACCTGCGCGAAGAGCTGAAGGCGCTGGGCGAGTGCGTTCTGACGTCGTATTTCGATGCGGGTCTGTTGATCGCGGCCCTCGAAAAATTCGTCGAGCGACCGGTCCCCGGCGGCGATGAGGATTCCGCGTTTCGCGAACTGACCCGGCTGTTTCAGTCGGTGCTGGAGACGGACGCGTTTCTGCAGTTGACGCGGCGCGGCATCCCGCTGTTGCTCGACGCCTACGATGCGCGCCTGCGCCAGGCCGACGAGCGCGAGGGCGATCTGCTGTTCGCGCTGCAGATGTTCGCCCGCTACGGTGTCGAGGAGGGCTTGGATCGAGTCGTCGCGGGGGCGTTCAATCCCGCGCTCTGCGACGGCTATCTGTGGCCGGCCATCTTCGAGCAGCTCAAGGAGGAGGACCCGATCCTGTCGAAGCTGATCCGCCGGTTGAGCAAGCCGCTGCCGGGCGGCTTCGCGCGCGTGGCGTTTCTCGACTGGACCAACCGGCTGATCCGCAAGGGGACGATCCTCAAGCATCCGTTCAACTCTCCCGAGGGAACGTCGCTGCTGCAAACGTGGCTGGCCAGCAGCGACGAGGACGACTTCAGTTTTGCGCACAGCGCCACCGCCGCGATCCCGTTTGTGGCCGAGCCCGCGCGGACGCAATTGCTCGCGCTGGCGCTGGATCATGCGGACATCAACGTGCAGATGGAGGCGGCGTGGGCGTCGGCGCGACTGGGCCATGAAGCCGGCCGGAAGATCCTCGCGCGGCAGTGCCTCGATCACAATTACTCGATGGCGGCCCGCGCCTTCCTCGAAGAATTGGGGCAGCGCGACGTCATCCCGAAGGAGGCCGACGAACCGGTCTTTCGCGCGAAGGCCAAAATGTGCGAGTGGCTCAGCCTGCCGCAGGAGTTCGGTCGCCCTCCCGACGAGATCGAATTGTTCGACACGCGCGAACTCCACTGGCCTCCCACACAGGACTGGCGCCCCGTCTGGCTGTTTCAGTTCCGGTACGCCGCCGGGGAATCGGATGACTCCCTCGACGGCGACGAGGCGGACGAGACTGACGCCGGCGAGACCGGCATCGGAATGGTGGGGGGCATCCCCCATTCGCTCGGCGACGAGACGAACGACCGGATGTCGCCCCTCGACATCTACGCGCTGCACTGCTGCTGGGAGCTGGAATTCCGACACGACTCCCGTGCGCCGGAAGTTCGCTCGATCGAGGCGGGCCGCGCGCTGCTCGATGCCGCTCCGCAGGAGCCGCCCCCTCCGCTGGAAGACTTCCCGTTCGACAACTTCCCGATGGACGACCTGCCGACGGAAAACTATTCGATCGACAACCCGCCCCCGGAAGACCTCCACGAAGAGCAAGCCCCGCCCCACGATGCTCGGGGATAGTTCTATGTCACGGTTCGCGGGATCGAGTTGAGTGAAAAGTGAGAAGTACAAAATACGAAGTGCAAAATCCAAGGCATTCAACTCAGTCGCAATACTTTGCATGGCGACGGGCCGGGATGTCGGTTTCCAGTGGAAAACGCGGTTGTCCTTCTTTCACTTTGCATTTCGTATTTTGCACTTCTCACTTTGCACTGAATCTTTTGAATCCAATCCATCACAGTTGAAACAGCAGCCGATCGGAATGCCGGTGGGGCAGGTTTGCAACCTGTTCGTGTCATGTTCCTTGTTCGCAAGACGAGTCTCCGCCCGATGTCTTTCCGCCGCTACATTCTCGCCTCACGTTCGCCCCGCCGTTTGGAACTGCTGCGGCAGATCGTTCATCCCGAACTGATCGCGGTCCGGCCGCCGGAGTCCCCGCACGAACAGGGCTTCGAGGATTGCCGCGACCTCGCGTCGATTCGGGCGCGACTGCAACAGATCGCCCGGCACAAGGCCGAACAGGTGCGCGAGGCGCTCAACGCCGAAGAAGCGTCGCTCTACGAAAGGCCGCGCACGCTGATCATCGCCGCCGACACGACCGTCATCGCCCATGCCGCCGACGGTTCGACGATTGTCCTCGGCCAGCCTCCCGAACACGAAGACTGGCGCGAAGTGGTGAGCGAATGGTTTCGCCGGTACTACGCCGGCCGGACTCACCTTGCCGCCACGGCGGTCCAGGTCGTCACGCCGGATGGCCGCCGCGCCGAAAGGCTGATCGAAACGCAGGTCACGTTTTGCACCGACGTCGATCGCTGGCTGAACTGGTACCTGCTGACGGGCGAACCGCGCGGCAAGGCGGGCGGCTACGCGTTGCAGGGTGCGGGCAGCGTCTTCATCGAGAAGGTCGAGGGGAGCCTGAGCAACGTCGTCGGCCTGCCGCTCGAAGCGCTGCTCGAACTGTTCGCCGAAGTCGATCTCAGGTAGTGGGTCAGTTTGACGAAGGACCAAGTGTGGCACGCCCTGAGTCTGCCAAGGGCGTGGCGTTATGGGCGGCTTTAGTTCCACGCCCTTCGCAGACTCAGGGCGTGCCACTCAAACTGACCCACTACCCGATCTCAGATAGCGATCCCGCGCGACTGCAACTGAAGGATCAACGCCGGAGTGTCGAAGAAAACCTCCGCGTCGAGTCCGTACATTCGCCCGACGGCGATGTAGTCCGGGATGTCGTCCGTGTAGAAGCAGTCGGCCGGATCGCACTGGATCGCGCGCAGCGCCGCCTCATAAATCGGGGCGTCCGGTTTCATCGCCCCCGCTCGGCACGAGAGGACAAAGTCGTCGAACGGTTTCAGGACCTCAAACCGCTCGCGCACGAACTCAAAGTGCCAGATCGTGGTGTTCGACAGCAACACGAGCCGGTGGCCCCGCGACTTGAGTTGGGCGAGCACCGGCTGCAGCGACTCGTTCGGTGTGAAGATGTCGGACGATGCGATCGCCAGTTGGTCGCGATCGACCTTCGTTTCGACGGCCGCTTCAAACCGGAGATGGAACGCGGCGGGAGTCACCTGGCCTCGCTCGAACTCCCATTGCAGACCGGTGTCGATCAGCAGCTTCCGAATCTCGGGGCCGGTTTGTCCGCACAGTTCGCCCATCTGCCGGCACATCCGGTCGTGACAGAAAGAAACCAGCACGTTGCCCATGTCGAACAGAAAAGTTTGAATCACGCGATTGCCTCGTGGGATGCGATGAGTCCTCGTCACAGCGCCGTGGACCGGCGACTCCAGAATTGCCAACGAGCCCCGTCACGGCAGCATCGGAAACAGCGTCTTCCGGTTGGCATCGGTCAGCGGCGAGCCGTACTCGCACGGTTCGAAAGCTTCGATGAAGCGGATCTGGCGGCCTCGTTCCTCGCCATAAGTGGCGATCACCAGGTCGCGGTAGCGGTCGGCGAGCGGGCCGTTGAAGTTGGTGTAGAACTGTCTGAGGTAGTCGCGCTGCGCGGCGGGTTCGGTGGGAAACCCTTGTTCCTGACACATCGTCCACGGCAGCCACTCGAAGAACTGGCAGCGATGGCAGGTCATCTGGTCGAGGATCGATTCGAGCACCGGCTCGACATCGACGACGACCGTCGGCGCAAACGGAACCGGTCGCTGAAAGTGATCGGACAGGTAGGCGATCACGGGGTTGATCCGCAGCGCGGGGACTTCGGAGACGATGTGCGGCACGATCACCATGTAGGCCGCGTCGCAGACGAGCGTCGAGGTGGCGCGATGGTCCGGGTGATAGTCGTTCGGCCGGTGAGTCAGAATCAAATCGGGCTGGTAGCGCCGGATCAGGCGGATCATTTCAAACCGGGCTTCAATCGTCGGCAGCAGCCGTCCGTCGCGATTGTTCATGACCTCGTACTCAATCCCCATCAACTTCGCGACCGCGTCGGTCTCGGCGAGACGCAGGGCGGCCAACTCGGCGGGCTGCCGGAACTGGTGCCCCGCCTCACCGTTGGTCACGCTGACGAACTTCACGTGATGCCCGGCTGCACGATACAGCGCGGTGACGCCTCCCGCCTTGATCTCGCAGTCGTCGGGATGAGCACCAATGACCAGGATGCGGAGCGGAGTCGTGGTAGTCATGCGTTGGCCTTTCGAGGTAGCAGGAGCAGGTTACGATGTGAGGTGGCGAACTCGGATCGTCACGCCGCGATCTGATCGCTTGGCGATGAGCAGAAAGGGAGATGTCACATCGGGATCGGCGGTCAGCAGGGCTTCGATTGTGCCAATCGTGAATTGAGCATCAATGTGTCCGGGCCGCAAATAAACGAGGCCCACGATCGGCTCGCCTTGATGAACGGCGAGAGTCCCGAAATCGGCATCGTGAGTGACCACGACGCGGTTCTCGGCCACTGCATGTCGCAGCAAATCCACGTCGATTGACCCTTACAGAGAATTCTCGCAGACGTCGAAGACATCAAACCCCGCACTTCGCAGCCAAGCCACGACCTTGGGATCGACGTTCTCATCCGTCAACAATCGGAACTCACGCAGCTTCATCAGGCACTTTCGCCGTCACGAGAACCTCATTGCGCATCGATGCGGCGGCATATCCCAGGGCCTGCTCGACATCGGCGGCGGTCAGATGAGGATGGCTTCGAAGCACGTCATCCCGGGATGCTCCTGAAGCAATCCATTCCAGCACAATCTCCACGCTGATGCGGGTGCCGCAAATGATGGGTTTCCCCCCAAGGATGCGCGGGTCCGATGTGATGCGGTCAAACATGGACTTCTCCTCGCGCAATCACGTCTTCCATTTTGAGCGGCCGGTTCTGACTGCGTTCGAGTTCATTGAGGGACTGCCGCAGGTCGCGTTGCAGGGAACGATGGCGATGGGTGAAGTCCCGCAACAGCCTCAGGGCTTCGAGGGTGACATCCTCCTCACTTTGAAAATGGCCGTTCGAAATCTGTTCGCTGACGAACTCCTGAATCTCGCGCGGATAGGTGACGGGCATCGTTTGATCTCTCTTTTGCAGAACCAGAATCGACCGCGTTGCATTCTCCGCGTCCCCCGCGAAAATGGAAGGCAGACGCAGACACTCTCTTGGAAAGAACAATCATGGACCTGCCCGTCCTCAACATGGCCGCTCCCGTCGAGACCTACGAAGACCCGCTCGAGCTGATGGATGAGATCGACGAGTTGAAGAAGGAGAAGGACGCCGCGATTCTGGCTCACTTCTATGTCGACGGCGACTTGCAGGACATCGCCGACTTTACGGGAGACAGTTTGAAGCTGGCTCGCGATGCGACGAAGGTGACGAACTCGACCATTGTCTTTTGCGGTGTCCACTTCATGGGCGAATCGGCCAAGATCCTCGCCCCGGACAAGACGGTGCTGATGCCCGACCTGCTGGCGGGCTGCTCGCTGGCCGAGAGTTGTCCAGCCGACAAGCTCGCTGCGTACCAGGCCGAGTTGCGGAGTCAGGGCCGCGACTTTCAGACGGTCGCGTACATCAACACGACGGCGGCCGTGAAGGCGCTGTGCGACTGGATCGTCACCAGCGGCAACGCTCGCGAAATCATCGACCGCGTTCCCGCGGACAAAGAGATTCTGTTCGTCCCCGACCAGCACCTCGGCCGCTACCTGAGTTCCGTCAGCGGGCGGCCCATGATTCTGTGGCCCGGCTCGTGCATGGTGCATGAGGTCTTCAGCATCCAGGATCTGATGCGGGCCAAGCGAAACAACCCCGGCTCGATTGTGATCGCGCACCCCGAGTGTCCGGTCAACATTCTGGAGGTCTCCGACTTTATCGGGGGGACCGAAAAGATGCGGAAGTACGTCGCCTCGATCCCCGAGAAGACGACGTTCCTCGTCGCGACCGAAGCCAACATGATCCATCCGCTGGCGAAGGCCGCACCGCAGCACGAGTTCATCCCGGTGCCGGGCATCATGACCTCGACGGGCGAAACGTGCGCGTGCAACAAGTGCCCGCACATGGCCCGCAACACGCTGCAAAAGGTGCGCAACTGCCTGCGCGACGGCCGGCCCGAGATCGTCTGGCAGCCGTACTTCGCGCAGGCCCAAGAGGTGTTGCAGCGCAGCCTGTTACAGTGAGCGGCGGCGGGAGTACTCTTCGCGGACCAGCCCGGATCACACCACTTCAGTTCCGACACGAAGATGGAGACAGATGATGTCCAGCACCGATGGCTCGCTGTTTGTCGAACCGGTCAGTTGCGCTCATTGTGGTGCAGCGTTGGAGGTGTCGCCTCAGTCCAATTTCGTCACGTGCCGCTACTGCCACCAGCGGCTTCACGTGCGACGCACTCCGTCGTCGATCTTCACCGAAGCGGCCGAGCAACTCGTCGCGAGTGCGAACCGCCTGGCTAGCAGCGTCGATTCGATGCGCGTGCATCAGCAGATCGAGCAGTTGGACCGCGAGTTCGAGATGGCTTGGGGGAAGCGCGTGTTGCGTTCCACCAACACTAAAACTGGCTTTGGCGTCGCTGCCGAATTCGTCGGAGGCCTGGTGGCCATTGTCTTCCTGATTGTCTGGACCATCGGTGCCAGTTTCATGTTCCCTCCGTTTGCGCTGTTCGGCATCGGGATGCTGGTCGTGGTCGTGTTTCAAATGGCGAACGAGATCAACGTCCGATCGCGTTTCGAGCAGGCCCGCATCGAATACCTGAATCAGCGGCGCGCCCTGTCGGACGGCAACGCACCTGACAAAGGGGGCGGAAACGCGTCCGGGGACAATGACCAGTTGGCGTTCCTTTACAAGCAGGACTGACCGCTCTCGGTTTCGTCTGAGTCCGCCTTTGCGGTCGCCCAAGGACGGCGTTGCGAAATTGGCGCCGATTGCCGTCCAGCGATTCTGCGCCCACGAGCGTATTCGTGAGTTTCGTGGTCGTTTCTGCCAGCCCTCTCCCACATGAACACGGTGGTCACCGATGGAAAATGTTCCTCCGCAACAGCCGCCTCGGAATCTGTGGTTCGTCGCGGCGCTGCTGACGGCGACGGCGGTGTCTCTGTTGGTGGCCATTGTCCTTATCGTGAGGAACTTCGATCCGCCAGCGGGCGGGCCGGGTGGCGGGCCGTCAACGCCAAAGAAACTGACGCGGGAGGAGACGACCAAACTGCTCGACCAGCGGGACCGGGCGGTCGCGCTGTTGGAGAACCATGAGTTCGCGAAGGCGGACGAATTGCTGAGCGACATCATCCGGCAGGTGCCCGACGATCCGTTCGGACCGCGCAATTTGGTGATCTGTCGCGAACAGGCCCTCGGCGCGATCGATGTTTCACGCGAACCGAGTCGTCACGCCGAGATGCTCGTCAAGGCGCGTGGGGCGTTGGAACTGCTGTCCCAGGTGGAACCGAACTCGCACGTGCCGCATGTCCTCGACGCCCGCGTCTCCGTCCGCGCGAACGAGATCGACCAGGCGGAGGTCTCGCTGAAGAAGGCGGGCGAACTCGCGCCGAAGTCGGCTCCGGTGTGGTACGACCTGTTCCTGCTGAGGCCGATCGCGCCGGGTGAGGCACCATCCGCCGAGGTGGTGGAGGCGTTGCGAAAGGCGCACGAACTGGAGCCGGACAATTTGTTCGTGCTCAAGGACTGGCTGCCGCTGTTGGCGCAGCTCAAGGATCCGTCGTTTGCCGACACCGCCGAGAAAGCCAAAGAGACGGTGAAGCCGTTTGCGGACATCATCAAGACGCACGCGCGCGTCGATGTTCTCGATCTGCTCGACGTCGTGGCCAAAGCCGCCCGCGAGGATCAGTGGCCGCTGGTGACGGGCCGCACGATGGCTGTCCGCAACATCATGGTGTCCGAAGCGGCGCGAGACGAACGCTACGTGAAGCTCGATTCGCTGGAGTACGTCCTGCAGGACTTTGGCCTCAAGTTTTACGAGCGGGCTGAGTTGCCTGATGTTGAATTGGAACCGGCAATTTCCCTGTGGCTGCCACCATCGAAAGCACACCTTCCAAGAGCAAATGCCGTGGAGGTCGTGGACATCGATCTCGACGGTCAACTTGATGCGGCAATGTTGGTGCGTGATCGTCGATCGGGGGACTGTCACTTCGTCGTTTCCTACCGGATTGCGGCAATTGACTCGGACGAGGAACGTCGAAGCTCGACGACCGGGTGCGGACAATTTCAGACCGGCCTTTGCACCATCGATCTTGACGACGATGTCGATCACAAATTGAAGGACCGGCCCAAGGAAACGGCCGGTTGTCATCTGGCCGATCCCGATTTGATCGTCTTCGGAGAGACGGGCGTGAAGCTGTTTGAGAACCGTGCCACTGCAGACGGCCAGCGTGAGTTCATCGAGAAACCGACCGGCACCGAACTCGGTTCGTTGAACAAGGTGCTGGCGGTGACTCCGATGGACCTCGATCTGGATGGCGATCTCGACTTCTTCACCTTGGCCACCGACGGCCTGCGGCTCTGGTCAAATCGAGGAAATTGGAGCTTTGAAGAAATCACCTCACGATCCAAGTTGCCCCCCGAAAACTATCACCCTTCGGCCGTTGCCGTGGTCGATTGGGACAAGGATGCGGATTTGGACATCCTCGTCTCTTGCGTTGACGGATGCGGACTACTGGAGAACATCCGACATGGCCGTTTCCGATGGCGAGACTTTGAAGGGGGATTCGATTCACTGAAACAGTCCACAACCCTGTTGGTTGAAGAACTCGATGGAAATGGTTCGTGGGACGTGATTGCGGCCGGCGCGGAAGGGCTGCGAATCATTCTCACCCGGATTTCACCGGCAGGTTTGGTGACCGTGAAACGTCTTGAACCGAGGCCGGCGGGTATTCGGGCTGCGACCAGAGTTGCAGTTGCAGACTTTGACAATGACGGGGTTCGGGATCTGATCGTTCACGGCAGTCAAGCAGTCCTCTATCGCGGACTTGGTGACGGAACGTTCGGCCCTTGGCCGAACTTCCATCCGGGCCGTCTTGCCCACACGTCTTTCTTGGCCGTTGCGGATCTGGATCGAGACGGCGATCAAGATGTCATCGTGAATGACGACGAAGGACTGACGATCCGTAACAACGAAGGCAACGCGAACGGATGGCTCGACGTTTCGCTGCTGGCTCAGCAGATCAAGCCGAACGAGCAGAATTACAGCAAACGGGTCAATCACGCCGGGATCGGCAGCACGATTGAATTGAAAGCGGGCTCGAAATATCAGGCTCAAGTCGTCACGGGACCAATCACGCATTTTGGTCTCGGCCCGCGGAAGAAAGCGGACATCGTGAGGGTCATTTGGACCAACGGCGTCCCGCGCAACCTGATCGATCCCGAGCCGAACCTGCACATCTGCGAAGAGCAAAAGCTGGTCGGTTCGTGTCCGTATCTCTATGCGTGGGACGGCGAGAAGTTTTCGTTTGTGACGGACCTGCTGTGGAATGCGCCGCTCGGCTTGAAGTTCGCCGAGAACGTCGTCGCCCCGTGGCGCGAGTGGGAATACCTCAAGATTGACGGCAACCAGCTCAAGGCCAGGGAGGGTGAGTATCAACTCCGCGTGACGGCCGAACTGTGGGAGGCGGAGTATTTCGATCAGATCAAGCTGTTTGCCATCGACCATCCGGCCGGAACGCAAATCTTCACGAACGAGAAGGTCGGTCCCGCCTCGCTGGCGGAACACACGATTCACACGGTTCGATCCCCGCGCATCCCCGTGGCGGCAAAGGATACTTCCGGGCGAGACATCCTCGATCAGGTGAAAGCTCGTGACGGCATCTACACCAAGACGTATGACAATAAACTCGCGCACGGGCTGACGAATGAGCACTTTCTGGAGTTGGATCTCGGTAAGTGGGGGCGAGGGACGAGGGATGAGGGACGAGGGGCGGACAGGCAGAAGAACGAGACCACTGGTTCTCCGTCGCTTGGCCCTCAGCCCTCCTCCCTCAGCCTGCCTCGGATCACCCTCTTCCTGACCGGCTGGATCTACCCGACGGGCACGTCGCTGAATGTGCAGTTCTCGCAGAATCCGGACATGGCGCAGCCGCGTCCGCCGGCACTGCACGCCATCGATGCGAACGGCCAGTGGCGCGAGGTCCGACCGTTCATGGGCTTCCCCGGTGGCAAGACGAAGACGATCGCGGTCGATGTCTCGGATGTGTTCCCTGCCGGGTCGAGCGACCACCGGTTGCGAATCGTCACCAACATGGAGTTCTATTGGGACGCGGTGTTCTTCACGGTGGATGAGGAGCCGGTCGAGATGCGTCAGACCGAATTGACGCTCGTCCGTGCCGACTTGCACGAACGAGGCGGCGTCTCGCAGCGCGAATGGCCGCTCACAGGGAACGGCCCCGAGCTGTTCGACTACTCGCGATTGGTTCCGGGTCTGCCGTGGCCGCCGATGGCGGGAGCCTTCACGCGCCTCGGGGATGTGCTGCCGCTGTTGACCGAGCGCGACGATCAGCTCGTCGTCACTGGTACCGGAGACGAAATCCGGCTGGCGTTCGCGGTGCCCCTCGAACCGCTCCCCGCCGGTTGGGTGAGGGACTTCGTGATCTACAGCGTCGGCTGGGACAAGGACGGCGACTTGAACACGGTCTACGGTGAGACCGTTGAACCGCTGCCGTTTCGCGACATGACCGTCTACGCGCACCGGGATGGTCAGCCGAGACCGCTCGATGAGGATTACCTTCGCTACCTGCGGTCGTATCAGACGCGCCATCAGGCTCGCCCCCGGTTCTGGAACGAAGTTCGGAGACGTTCTGCGGCTAATTGACCAACCCAACTGGCGTGCGCTAGACTGCGCGGGCGTTCGCGAATTCCGGTTGCTCCCACGACGATCGAGTTTCATGTCCCTGTTGCCACTCACCGAGAAGCCTCTTCGGACCGGCGTTCGTCGCTGGACGATGGCCGTTTGTTTCGCCGTGGTCTGGTGCACAGCGGCCGCGCGAGCCGATGCCAGTTGTGGCGACTACCTGAATCGCGGCCAGCATCCGCACGCGGAATCCCTGCGTGTCCCGCCGCAATCACCCGAGGCTCCCCCTCCGACGTGTTCCGGGCCGAGTTGCCGACAGGCCCCGTCGGTTCCTCCGATCGACCCTCCCGCGCCCGTTCGCGTGCCCACCGTGGATCGTTGGTGCGTCTGGTCGAGCGGCCCGTCCGTCGAGTGTCAGGCATCAACCTCTGTTCGAGACGACGATCTGCTTCTCGAACAGTCTGCCGTTCGCAGCCGGCTCGAACGACCGCCGATCTGTGCCTGAGTCGAAGTCGGGTGTGTGACGCAACGCGGAGCACACGTTGAGCGTCCGTGTCCGGTCCGTTTCGCACTGCGACACGCGCCCTGCCAGACTTTCACCTCGGCCCGCACTCGTTCTCGTTCGTTCTTTCCTGACGGAGTTGCTTCATGTCGTCCTCATCGATCCCTCCGGCGTCGCCGGCTCCCGTGCGGCGCGTTGTCAAACCGGCGGTCGGTCCCCGGCTGCGAGTTCTCATGTGGTTCGTCTTCGCGCTCATCGCCGTGCTGGGGGCGAACTCGGCGTACCTCGCGGCCGTCACGTTCCTGAGCTGGTTTCAGGAGCGGACGTATGAGAACTGGTTCTACATGCTGATGTTCGCCGGACATCTGGTCCTGGGGCTGTTGCTGGTGGTGCCGTTCATCGCGTTCATCGGCATCCATCTGCTGAACACCCGTTTGAGAAAGAACAAGCGGGCGATTCGAGTCGGCTACTTGCTGCTCATCGCGTCGATCGTGCTGCTCGTCAGCGGCGTGCTGCTGATGCGGATTGATCTGGGCGGGAAGGGGTCCTCGACGCTGGTCATCAAGGATGCGGCGACCCGCTCAATCGTTTATTGGTCTCACATTGCGGCCCCGCTGGTTTGCGTCTGGCTCTACTGGCTGCACCGGCTGGCGGGACCGAGGATCAAATGGAAACTGGGGTTGGGCTACGCGGGGGCGGTCGTCGTGACGGCGGGCGGAATGATTCTGCTCCACAACCAGGATCCGCGCGCCTGGAACCAGGCCGGACCGAAGGAGGGGGCCGACAAATACTTCTTCCCGTCACTGGCCCGCACCTCCACTGGCAACTTCATCCCGGCCCACGCCCTGATGAACGATGACTACTGCCTGAAGTGCCATCAGGACGCTTACCAGGGCTGGTTCCACTCGTCGCACCATTTCAGCTCGTTCAACAACCCGGCCTATCTGGCGAGCGTGCGCGAAACGCGCGAGGTGTCGTTCAAACGGGATGGCAACGTGCAGGCTTCCCGCTGGTGTGCGGGCTGCCACGACCCGGTGCCGTTCCTCAGCGGAGCCTTCGACGATCCCAAGTTCGACGACGTGAACCATCCGACCTCACAGGCGGGCATCACCTGCACGACCTGCCATTCGATCACCCACGTCAACAGCACCAAAGGGAACGGCGACTTCACCATCGAGGAACCCGAGCACTATCCGTTCGCCTACTCCGACAACGAACTGCTTCAGTGGGTGAACAACCAACTGGTGAAGGCCAAGCCCGCCCTGCACAAGAAGACGTTCCTCAAGGACTTCCACAAGTCGGCCGAGTTCTGCTCGACCTGCCACAAGGTTCACCTGCCGTTCGCACTCAACCACTACAAGGAATTCCTGCGCGGGCAGAACCATTACGACACGTACCTGCTGTCGGGCGTGTCGGGCCACGGCGCGCGCAGCTTCTACTATCCCGACAAGGCCGTGCAGAACTGTGCCGGCTGTCACATGCCGCTCAAGGAATCGAACGACTTTGGAGCGAGGTTGTTTGCCGACGCCAAGCAGCCCAGCATCCACAGCCACGCGTTCCCGTCGGCCAATACGGGGCTGGCGTGGCTCAAGGAGACTCCCGCCGATGTCGTGAAGGCGCATCAGGAATTTCTCGGCGGCAAGCTGCGCGTAGACATCTTCGGCGTGAAAGAGGGGGGCGAGATCAACGGCACGCTGCACGCACCGCTGCGTCCGGAAGTGCCGACGCTCAAACCGGGCGGCACGTATCTGCTGGAGGCGGTCGTGCGGACACTGAAGATGGGCCATCCCTTCACGCAGGGGACGGTCGATTCCAATGAAGTCTGGCTCGACGTGACCGTGACCAGCGGCGGCAAGGTCATCGGCCGCAGTGGCGGCTTGGATGGCGAACAGGAAGTCGATCCGTGGTCGCACTTCATCAACGTGTACATGCTCGATAAGGACGGCAACCGGATCGACCGCCGCAACCCGCAGGACATCTTCGTCGCGCTCTACAACAACCAGATTCCTCCGGGAGCCGCGGCCACGGTTCACTACAGCCTGCCGGTTCCCGCCGACGTGAAGGAGCCGGTGACTGTCGAACTCAAACTGCAGTACCGCAAGTTCGACAAGATCTACACCGACTTCTTCACCAAGAAGGCCAAGCCGGGCGACAAGCCGATTCGAGGCCACACGCCGGGCCAGCCGTATCCGAACGAGTTGCCGATCACCACGCTGGCCTCGGACAAAGTGACGTTCCCCGTCGAGGGGAGCGACGCCCAAGTCGAGAACGCGAAGGTCGAGTTCCCCGTCTGGCAGCGCTGGAACGACTACGGCATCGGCCTCCACCTGAAGGGGAAGGCCGAGATGCGTCAGGCCGAGGAAGCCTTCTTAAGGCTGGAGGCCTTGAAGGAGGCGAAGCGTTACGACGGACCGCTGAATCTCGCGCGAGTCTATCTCGACGAAGGACGGCTCGACGACGCGACGGCCGCCATCGGGCGAGCCAGCGAGTACACCGATCCCCCCGCGCCGCCGTGGACCATCGCCTGGCTCAGCGGTCGCATCAACCTGCAACAGGGCCGGCTCGAAGAGGCCGAAGCCAACTTCCGCTCGGTCCTGGCAGACACCGACAAGACGATGCGCGACCGGGGCTTCGACTTCAGCCTCGACTACGAAGTGGTGAACCTGCTCGGCCAGACGTTGTACGAGCGCGCCAAGCAGATTCGCGACCCGGACCTCAAGCTGCAACGGGAAGATCTGTTGCGACAGGCCACATCGCAGTTCCAGAAGACGCTGCGACTCGACTCCGAAAACGTGGCGGCTCATTACGGCTTGAGCCAGCTCTATCAGGAACTGGGCGACGCAGAGAAAGCAGCGCACCATCAGAAGGAGCACGCCAAGTACAAACCCGACGACAATGCCAGCGACGTGGCTCACGAAAAGGCGAAGGTCAAGTATCCGGCCGCCGCCAAGGCATCAGAGCCGCTCGTGATCTACCCGCTGTCGCGACCTGGAGCGCCTGGTCTGTCGGTGGTTCAACAGCCGCGCGATGGCGTGCCGGTGAAGTCGGGAGACGATTGATTTTGGAGTGCGGCGATTCGTCGCCGCTTTGATTTCTCGTTAGAGCACATTTCAAAACCAGCCCGACGCGCAAGCGAGGGCTTCGGCAACATCGAACGGTCAGCCCTCGCTTGCGCATCGGGCTGGTTTTTCAGGAAGGCAGCAATGAATCAGCCGCAAGGTGAAGAAGAAGAAAAAGACGACGCGATCGTGGGCCAGGCGTTTGTCTGGTCGGGAGGTTTGCTCTTCGTCCTCATCGCGGCCGGGGTTGGGATCGCCCTCTGGATGCGAGGCCAGAAGCCCCCCGCGGTCGAGCAAAAAACGGTGTTGGGTGTCCCGCAGGTGCGTGAGCGACCCGTGGCCGAAGTTCCGGCGATGCCGTTTACGGACATCACCGAATCGTCGGGCATCCGCTTCGTCCATGAAAGCGGTGCGGTGGGGGAGAAGCTGCTGCCCGAGACGATGGGGGGCGGGTGTGCCTTCCTCGATTACGACGGCGACGGCGATCAGGATATTTTGCTTGTGAACTCGTGCCGGTGGGTTTGGGATACGCGGCCCGCAGAGGCACTGCCGACGATGGCCCTCTATCGCAATGACGGGGACGGCAGGTTTGCCGAGGTCACGAAAGAGACCGGCCTCGACGTGACGTTCTACGGTCAGGGCGTGGCCGTCGGCGATTACGACAGCGATGGCGATGTCGATCTGTTTGTCTCGGCCGTCGGTGCGAACAAGGCTGAGGGAGAGAAGCTGAAGACCGAGCAAGGCTCCGGCCCGAACAGGCTCTTTCGCAACGACGGCGGCAGGTTTATCGATGCCACTGTCGAGGCGGGGGTCGCCGGGTGCGAAGACGATTGGGGGACGAGCTGCGGGTTTCTCGACTACGACAACGACGGAGACCTCGACCTGTTCGTCTGCAACTATGTGAAGTGGACCCGCGCGTTCGACAAGGCTCAACTGTTCACGATCACCGGCGGCGAGCGGGCCTACGGCCGACCTCAGGTCTTTCCCGGCACGTTCCCGTACCTCTACCGCAACGACGGCGGTGGGAAGTTCACCGAAGTCGGCAAGAACGCCGGATTGCAGATCGCCAACCCGGCGCGAAAGGAGATCGCGGCGGCCAAGTCGCTCGGTGTGACGTTCGCCGACTTCGACAGCGACGGCTGGCTCGACATCGTCGTGGCCAACGACACCGTGCAGAACTTCCTGTTTCACAACAAGCAAGACGGCACGTTTGAGGAACTGGCGCAGGAGCGCGGCGTGGCGTTCGACCAGCAGGGGCAGGCCCGCGGCGCGATGGGGATCGATGCCGCGCGGATCCGCAACGGCGGCGCGGTGGCCATCGCCATCGGCAACTTCGCCAACGAGATGACCGCGTTCTACGTGGCTCAGGGAGACTCGATGCAGTTCACCGACGAGGCGATCGCGACGGGGATCGGGCCGCAGTCGCGTCTCGAATTGAAATTCGGCACGCTCTTCGTCGACGTGGACCTCGACGGGCGACTCGACATCGTCTCGGCGAACGGCCACCTGGAGAACGAGATCAACAAGGTTCAGGTCAGCCAGCAGTACGAGCAGCCGCCGCACTTCTTCTGGAACTGCGGCCCCGCCTCGAAGACGGAGTTCTGTCCGGTCTCGAAAGAGAAGTGCGGCGAGGACTATCTCAAACGAATGGTCGGCCGAGGTGCCGCGACCGCCGACATCGACGGCGACGGAGACCTCGACCTGCTCTTCGCGGCAACGGGTTCGGCACCGAGACTCCTCCGCAACGACCAGAAGCTCGGCAACCACTGGCTGCGAGTCGCGGTTCATGTCGCCGGGCCAGGAAACAACCTCGCCGTTGCCATCGGTAGCAAGGTTGAGGTCGAACTCGAAGATGGTCGAAAGCTGCAAAGTCAGATCATGCCGACCCGCGGCTATCTGTCCCAAAGCGAGGGGATTGTGACATTCGGACTGGGAACGTCCGACAAAATCAAACGAGTGACGATTCGCGGCCCGCAGGGATTCAATCAGACCATCGAATCTCCAAAGGTTGACCAAGTCTTGAAGGTCACGATCCCCCGTTGCTGAACCAAGGGACGGCGCGACCGGAGCTGTTCTTCGTTTGCTGAATGGGCGTCTTGTTTCTGGTGACATGCGTGACCGCGGGACTCAGCCATGCCGTTCTCCTTTGAGTTTGACGCCCACTCTCTGCCGGCCTTGATCGTGGGCGGGTTCTTGATGCTCGTCGCAGTCGGAATGGGCTTGAGGCAGTGGTGGTCTCATCGCGACCTGCAACGGCGCGTGAAGGTCGATGAGTACGAGTACGCGCACCTGGAACGACAGATTCAGCGCCGCCTGGTGATGGGCGGGTTGTTCTTCCTGGTCGGCTTCCTGATCTCGATCGGGAATCGACTCGACGGATTCATTCAACAGACTCCGAACTCGTACTTCGCCTACTCGTTCACGTTTCTGGGCGGAATTCTGCTCCTCGTCGCGGCGATCATCGTGCTGGGATTCGTCGAACTGATATCGACCATCACATTCACGCGACGTACCAGCAGCCAGCTTCGCGACGAGCGGCAGAAGATCGAGGAAGAACTACGCCAGTACCGGGCCCGCCAGAAGAATCTCGTGGGTGACGAGCCGCCCGTTTAACCCGGATTATTCCTGGTCGCATTGAAGCCTGACGCGCAAGCGAAAGTTCTGCTGTGACATCCCTTCGCTGGCGCGTCAGGCTTCAATGCCACGCTCTGTCGACGACACTACTTGAGGCGTGAATAATCCGGGTTAACGAACACACCCCGGCGCTCGTAG
>JANODP010000208.1:0-15021 GCA_031412755.1 Schlesneria sp.
CGAGCCCCCAGCGAGTTGTCAGCAGACCTGGGGGCTCGAAGACTCGACCCCAGCCACACAGACCGGGAAGTTATCGCGAACAAGTTACTAAACAGGTAGCACGATCATGATGAAGGCTCTGTTTACCAGTGCCACGGGGATGCAGGCCCACTCGACCGTGGTCGATACGACGGCGAACAACCTCGCCAACGTCGACACCACCGGCTTCAAGCGGAGCTAGGTCGAGTTCCAGGACCTGCTGTATCAGACCCTGCGCATGCCGGGCACGCAGGGGGCCACGGGCCTCGAAGTCCCCACGGGGATTCAGATCGGCAGCGGCGTCCGCACGGCGGGAATCTCGAAGGTCTTCTCACCCGGTGTGATCGAAAACACCAACAACGAATTCGATCTGTCGGTTTCGGGACAGGGCTTCTTTCAGATCCTGATGCCGAACGGCGACTTCCGGTACACGCGCGACGGTTCGTTCCGGCCGAACTCCACCGGGCAGTTGGTCACGGCCGACGGCTTCATTCTGCAGCCACCGATCTCGATCCCGAACGACACGCTGTCGGTGACGATCGGCGTCGACGGCACGGTCTCGGTCTATACGGCCGGCTCGCCGACGAACGCCACCATCCTGGGGAATATTGCGTTAACACGGTTTGCGAATCCCGGCGGCTTGTCCTCCGAAGGCCGCAACCTGTTCGGCGAAACCACGGCGTCGGGCGCGCCGCTCCAGGGGACTCCCGGCGAGAACGGTCTCGGCACCCTGCAGCAGGGATTCCTGGAACGCTCGAACGTGCAGGTCGTGACCGAACTGATTCGGCTGATCACGGCGCAGCGCGCGTTTGAAGCGAGCCAGCGCTGCGTCCTCACCAGCGACCAGATGCTGCAAACCACCAACAACATGATCAGGTAATGCCGATGCTGGCAGGGCGAAACATCATCGTTCGATTGGCAGTGGCCGTCACGCTGTGCCTCGTGGTCGGTTCGCGCTCCGTCGTGGCCCGGCCGCCTGCCGCCGATGCTTCGGGAGCGGTGGTCGTCGCTCTTCGTCCGCGCGTGCAGGTCGAGTCGCGCGTCATCCGACTGGCCGATGTCGCCCAGATCACCGGTGGCAATGCCGAATTGCGCGAGCGCGTGCAGGCACTCGATCTGGACGACCCGCTCAAACCGGGCGAGTCGCTGTCGATCACGCCGACGCAGGTCGAGTTTCGACTCCGTCTGGCGGGAATCGATGTCGAGGGCGTTTCAATCCGGGGGACATCCGTTCGCGTGACGGCTCGCGAGGCGAACCCGGTGCGCGGGGCGGCCACGCTGGCGAGTGCCGCCAGGACGACAGTTCATCCGGTGCGTGCGATCACGCGGGAAGACGGTTCGCTGGAGCAGGCCATCGTCCAGGCGGCCAAGGACTGCGCGGCCGCCAAGCTGCCGTGGAAGTCGGATGCGGTCGAGATCCGGCTCGCGCAGCCCCTGGCCCGTGACGTCGGTCCGAATGAAGAGGCGGCTGGCTACGAGTGCCGCGCGGAATTGAGAACGTCCGGTCCGGCGGTGGGACGGGTTCCAGTGCGCGTCGTGGCGGAAGCTCCCGGCAAACCGTCGTTCGACGTGCAGGTTTTGCTCGACGTCAGGCACTTCGATGACGTGGTGCTGGCGACAAAGACGCTCGAACGGGGCCGGACGATCTCGGCCGCGGATGTCTATGTCGACCGGCAGGACGTGACGGAATTGGCGGACTACTGCTCGAACGCGGATCAACTGATCGGAGCCACCACCAAGCGATCCGTTCGGTCTCTCCTGCCGCTGCGGAAGGGGGACGTCGAGCCGGTCGAGAAGTCGGCGAATGCGATCCTGATCAGGCGTCGCGACCGCGTGAAAATGATCGCGAATGCCGGTGCCGTCAGCGTGATCATGACGGGCGAAGCAATGCAAGAGGGCCGCGCGGGAGAGACGATCCGCCTGCGCAACGTCGATTCCAACGCCACCGTTCAGGGGCGGGTGACCGGTGCGAATGAAGTCGAGATCTCGTTCTGAAAGGACTGCCATCATGACACGCCGACAGTGGATCAAGGCCTGGTTGTTCGCGGCGATTCTCACGCCGAGCGGACGCGCGTGGGCCGATTCGATCTGGGATCGCCGCGATCATCGCAGCGGTTTCCTGTTTGTCGACAATCGCGCCCGTCGCGTCGGCGATCTGCTGACGGTGGCCGTGAAGGAATCGACCGGCGCGAAGAACAACGAGGAGCGAAAGCTCAACAAGGACACGTCCGTGTCGGGCAAGCTCAACTTCGCGGGGAAGACGACGGGGACCGGCAGCAAGTCGGTGTCGGCGGACGCCAGCGGGAATCAAAGCTCGGACCGCAAGTTTCAGGGCAGCGCCGAGTACGAAAGCGACCGCCGTTTGCTCGATCAGATGACGGTGACGGTGATCGACGTGCTGCCGAACGGCAACCTGGTGATCGAAGGCTATCGCGAGCGGGTCGTCTCGAACGAAAACCGGCTGCTGCGGATGTCGGGCATCGTGCGTCCGAACGACATCGAGTCGGGCAACATCATCGAGTCGCGGTATATCGCCAACTTCAAGATCTCGCTCGACGGGGCCGGTGCGGAGACGCAGTTCACGAACCAGGGCTGGCTCGGTCGGGCGACCAATAAAATCTGGCCGCATTGAACCGAGGTGTGATTGGTCCTCGTTTCTTACTCGTAATCATAATCATAATCTTACTCTTGATCTGACTCATGTTGTCTTGATGCCGAGATTGGGAAGAGGAGTAAGAGTAAGATTACGAGTAAGATTATGATTATGAGTAAGAAGTGACGGACTGTGGGAGTTGCGGCATGACCACTTTAATTCGCATTGCGATGCTGGGCTTTGTCTGCCTGGGCGCACTCGCGGCACCGGGCCGTGCCGAAGTTCGCATCAAGGACATCGTCGAGGTGGAGGGGGCGCGGGCCAATCAGTTGAAGGGACTGGGGCTGGTTGTCGGTCTGAACGGCACGGGGGCCAGAACGCTCTCCACGCAACAGATGGCGATCGACATGCTCCGCAAGATGGACGTGACCACCAAGATCACGCGGCAGTCGCTGCTCGACAACGTCTTCAAGTCGACCAGCATCGCCGCCGTGATGGTGACGACCGAGATTCCACCCTTCGCGAGAAAGGGGAGTCGTCTGGACGTCGTGGTGTCGGTGATCGACGACGCGGTCAGTCTCGAAGGGGGGACGCTGCTGTTCACGCCGCTGGAGGGAGCCGATCGCGAGATCTATGCCGTGGCGCAGGGGCAGTTGACGATCGGCGGCTTCAACGTCCGGACCAACGTGGCGGGAGCTCAGAAGAACCACCCGACCGTCGGCCGATTGCAGGGGGGCGCGATCGTCGAGCGCGAGGCACTCGGCCAGATCGATCAGGGGGGCGTCGTCCGCCTGCTGCTCCGCAAATCGGACTACTCGACGGCGAAGGTGATCGTGCAGGCGATCAACCAGAAATATCCGGCCTCGGCCAGAGCCCTTGATGAAGGGACGATTCAGGCGCGGATTCCGTTGATGTTCGCCCGCGATCTGCCGGAATTCGTGAATGAGATCGGGCAACTGCGGGTCATGCCCGACGCAGCCGCGCGCGTGGTCATCAACGAGCGGACGGGAACCGTGGTCGTCGGACATCAGGTCCGCATTTCGTCCGTGGCAATCGCACATGGCAACCTGGTGATCAAGCCGAACGTGTCGGTGGTCCCTCCCTCCGATCCCGACGGATCGACGCCGCTGCCGGGCGCACCCCCTCCGCGGCGCGGCGGGTCGGGCGACGAGATCGACGACATCCTGGAGGCTCTCAAGCCGCGAGAACTTCCCCGAACGCCACAGTCCGTCGTGCCGCTGACGCTGAGTCCCGGCGACCAGACGTTCACAGTGGCCGAACTGGCACGCGTGCTGAACGCGCTGGGGGTTTCGCCGCGAGACCTGATTGCGATCTTTCAGGCCCTGAAGGAATCGGGGGCGCTGCACGCCGAAGTGAGTGTGATTTAGTTTGCCTTTCGCCGGGAATCGCCCATGTCCACGATCAACAGTGTCCTGATGTCGAGTTCGTTGCCTCTGTCTCCGACGAGAGCAGTCAGCGACGGCGCGGCCGCATCGTCGAAGACTAACCCGCAGGAGACGGCTCGCGTGGCGCAGGACTTCGAGAGCGTGTTCGCCTCGCTCCTGCTGAAGGAAATGCGGAAGACGCTGGAGCCGGGATCGATGTTCGGCGAGGACTCGGGAGACGTGTACGGCGGCCTGTTCGACCTGTACCTGGGGCAGCAGATGAGTCAGTCGGGCGGCTTCGGCCTGGCGAAGATGGTTCGTGAGGCACTTCAACGGGCGGAGCCGTCACCCGGCGAGCAGACGATCGGCGCGGTGGCTGCGGAAACTGCACCGGCGAGTGGGGAGTGAGGGCCATGACGACAGAACACCCGACTTTGCCGAACGGTCACGAATCACGAATCGTCGGCCCCGTTGCGGAACATCTGCTGGCGCATCTGCGCGACGAAGAGGCGTCTCTGGCGGCGATGCTGCAGGCGGTGCGCGACGTTCACGGGGCGCTGCGACATCTCGACGACGACGCGCTGCGGCAGTCGCTCGAAGACGAGGCCCGCGTCCTGCGGGCGGCCGAGGCCCTGCAACAGCGTCGTCGTCAGTTGCGGTCGGAACTGTCCGAAGTGTTGGGGGTGCCTGCGGAGGAAACCACGCTGCGCCGCATCCTCTCCGCGACGACGGGCGCCCTGCGCGAAACGGTCGAGCGCTGCCGGCAGTCGCTCGCCGAAATGGCCGCCGAAATGAACCGGCTCAATCGACAGAACGCGGCCATGATCCGGCAGTCGCTGTCGATCGCGCACGGCATCATCGGGCGATTGACCGGTACGGCGGCGGTCGGTGAGTCTTACAACGCGGATGGTGGACGAGACGTATCCCACGTGGGTTCCCTGGTCCAGTGGGGTGGCTGATCATGATGCAGCTTTCGACCGGCGTGTCGGCACTTCAGGCCGCCCAGCGGGCACTGGAGATCACCGGCCACAACATCGCGAACGCGAACACCCCCGGCTACCACCGTCAGATTCCCAAATTGGCCAGCCAACCCGCCATGGTCCTGGACGGACTGGCGATCGGTCGTGGAGTGGCGCTGGTCGACATCCAGCGCGCCCTCAACCAGCAACTCGAATCGACGCTGACGCATCAGGTCTCCGAGAACGGTGCCTCTGAGATGCGGTTGGCCATCATGAACCGCCTGGAATCGCGCTGGTCGACCGCGGAGGGCTCGCCGGCCGGCCGGCTGGAGGTGCTCTTCAACGATCTCGAACAACTGTCGACGCGACTCAACGAGGGAGCGTCCCGCAGGGTCGCCATCTCGACGGCGGCGGCCACCGCGCGCGAGTTCAATTCGCTCGCGAACGACATGTATCAGATGCGCGAGGATCTCGACCGGTCACTGGCCGATGTCGTCCGGGAAATCAATCCGCTGACCAGGCAGATCGCGTCGCTCAACGTGGAGATCGCGCGGCTTACCGGACAGGGGGTCTCACCCAACGATCTGCTCGATCAACGCAATCTACTCGTCAATCAACTTGCCGAGCGGCTGCCGATTGAAGTTCAGGACGGGGGACAGGAGCAGGTCACGATCCTGTCGTCGGGCACGCCGATCGTCATCGCTGAGAGTTCTCAGGAGCCCGGATTATTCATGGCAACCACGGAAAACACGGAAGCTCACGGAAAGAAGCAAAGTTGCGATGTGGTGTGCAGCGCCCGACTGCATACCGACACGGATGTGGTTCATGCGAGCAAGTCCTTTCAGGCCTTTCCTTCCGTGATTTTCCGTGTTTTCCGTGGTGAATAATCCGGGATAGTGCCCAGGGCCGGGCCGGCGGTTCGCGACGCGGGCGGCCTCGATTTCAGACGGAGAACGAACATGCGTGTCACTTCGGAAATGCAGACCCAGCAAGCGCTGCGTTATCTCCAGACGAACTACGCGCGGATGGCCAAACTGCAGGAGCAACTGTCGTCGGGGAAACGAATCCTGCGATCCTCCGATGCTCCGGCCGACATGGTGCGGGTGCTGCAGAACCGGGCCGAGGATCTGCGGCTCGACACGCATCTCAGCACGCTGCGAGACGCCGGGTACGTGTTGCAGACCAGCGTCGAGGCGATGACCGAGGCGCGCGAAGTGTTGACGCACGCCCGGGACGTCGCACTCGAGGTGAACGACGGCTCGCACGATCCCATCGCCGACGGCGCCTTCGCGCACGAGATCGATGTGGCCATCGACCGCCTGCTGCGCGTCGCGAACCGACAACTTCCCGACGGTCGCCACCTGTTCGGCGGCACGGCGAGCGACACTGTTCCGTTCGCCGTCACGTCCACCGACGGGGCCTCGCGTCCGACCGCCATCGCGTATCAGGGAAGCGATCAGGAGTCGGAGGCGGTGGTGGGCAAGGATCTCAGTGTTGGAACGCTGATCTCCGGCAGCCGCGTCTTTCAGGGGCGCGCTCGCCAGACGACGGTCTTCACGGGCTCGACGGGAGCGCGCCCCGGGTCGGGGACCGACAGCGCGACCGTTCGCGGGACGTTGCTGGTCCGGCACACGCTGACCACGATCGCGGGAGCCTCGGGCCTCTCCACCGGATCGTCGTCGGCCACGGGCGACACGATCATCGGGCCGGGCGGAGTTCATTCGCTGACGCTGAACGATACGAGCGGCACGGGGGCCGGCGGCACGGTGTCGCTCAACGGCGGACCGCCGTTCGCGTACACCAACGCCGACACCGATCTCCAGGTGACCGGCCCGAATGGTGAAGTGATCCATCTCAACACGACGGCCATTGCTCCCGGATTCAGTGGCAGCTTGGCGCTCTCGGCCACGGGAACCCTGTCGGTCGATGGCGGCGCGACGTCGATCCCCATCGACTTCAGCGCGAATCAGATCGTCACCGACGGCACGTCGGGCACGATGACCAACGTCGACAGCTCGCTGATCCGGCAGGCGGGGACCGAGCAACTCGACTATCAGGGAACCGCCGACGTGTTCCAGATCCTGATCGCGCTGCGCGATACCATCCGGAACGCGCAGGGCCTGAGCGCGACGGATCGCTCCGCGGCAATCGGCCGCGGCATCGCCGAGCTGGACCGGATTCAAACGGGGGTCGTCGAGGCGATGGGCGCGCAGTCCGTGCAGGCCGAATATCTGACGAAGCTCGAAGAGCGAACGGCCGACGTGCAACTCAACCTGCAAAAAGCGAACGACGAACTGGAGTCGGTCGATCTCGCCGCAACGATTTCGGCCCTGCAACAGCAGGAGAATCTCTACCAGATGAGTCTCCAACTCGCCGCCCGGATGAATTCGATCTCGCTGGCGGACTTCCTCACCTAGAGGGCGTGACTTTTTCGCCCCCGGACTTGTCCCGGGGTTTAGCCCGTTTCCAGATTGGGGTATTCCCATTCGTCGTCTCCTTCAATTCGTGGAATACCCGGCCTTTATAGAATGGAAGTGGGTCGACGAATTGAAGGAGACGACGAATGAAACCGGTTGCAATCGTAGAAAACGTCTCGTTCGACGAGGCGCTCTCGCAGCACGTTGGCCGGTACGGCGAAGTCGGAGTCCAACACGTCCAGCCCGAGATCGTTGAGGATCCGCACGCTCCCGCCCGACTGGACGGCAACACGGTCGACATCGACGGCGAGATGATGCGGCTCAACAAGAACACGCTGCTCAACAACACCTATCTTCAAATCCTCGCGACCAAGACGGCGATGATGCGCCGGGCCATCGACGGCCGTTAGCGACCCGCGGCGGAAGGGACGATCTCATGGGATTCGACGCCTCACTGGGAGCGTTCGACATCAGCGCCTCGAGCCTGAGTGCCGAACGGTTCCGCATGGAGATCGTCGCGAACAACATCGCGAACGCCTCGGTCACGCGCACGCCGGAGGGCGGTCCCTATCGGCGCAAAGAGGTCGTGTTTGAGACCGCCTTGAAAGAGACGGGCCTGCTCCACGGGACCGCTGCGACGCTGACAAACCTGGCGGGCGTGCGGGTGGTGGAGGTGATCAACGACCGGACGGAGCTGCCCCGCATCCACAACCCCGATCATCCCGATGCCGACGCCGAGGGCTTCGTCACCATGCCGAACGTGCAGTTGCCGATCGAGATGGTGAACCTGATCACGGCCACGCGCGCCTACGAGGCCAACTTGAAGGCCGCGCAGTCCTTCGTCGAAATGAATCAACAGGCCCTGTCACTCGTGCGAGGCTGATCATGCAGGTGATGCCGGCTGGAAATTTTGGTGGTCTGCCGCTGGCCGTTCCGCTGGCGGCCGCTCAACCGGCCACGGGAATGCAGACGTTCGGCAATGTCGTCGAGCGGTTCATTCAGGACACGAATGCGCAGCAGCTTCAGGCGGATCAAGCCGTCCAACAACTGGCCACCGGCCAGAGCGACAGCATCCCGGACACGATGCTCGCGCTGACCAAGGCCGATCTCAGCCTGCGCGTGTTCATGGAAGTCCGGAACAAGGTGATCGAGGCGTATCAGGAAGTGATGCGGATGCAGATGTAGTTGACCGCAGGCAAAATCGGCTCGCGGTGAGAAGGCAGCATGAAGAGTTTGGTGGTGGCATTGTGTACGGCTCTGTTCGTCTTCGCGCTGGCTTCGGCGTGGTCGGAGATGCTCCAGCCACAGCTTGCTGCCCTGGCGCAGAAGTCGACGTCGCCCAGTCCGGCTGTTTCCACAGCACGGCCCTCGCAACGCATCGCCCGACCAACCGTCAATCCAGCCGACGAGGAAGATTTTCCGGCCCCGGCTCGCGTGGCCGCGAAGAAGTCGGCTCGCAAGCAGGCCACACTGCCAACGGAAGCGCCGACCACTGCGGAGCCACACGAAGAGTCCGCCGTGACTCTGCGCGAGCAGTTGGCGGAAGTGAAAGATCGCGAGGCGCGGTTGCTGGCGCGGCAGGAAACGCTGCGGTTGATCTGTGACGACATTCACGAGGAACTGGCCCTCGTGGACAACGTGCATCGCGAAGCCGCCGACGCACTGATCGCGGCGGAACAGAGAATCGTCACGGTGGCTCAGCGCGGACCCGCGAGGGGCGGCAACGGACAATCGGACAGCGGACGCCCGACAGCCACCGTCCGGGACTCGGACACGACACCACCCTCTTCGACCGACAGCCCGGCGATTCGTGGCGCGGTCCTGTTGGTTCGACGGCTCGTGAGCCAGGGGAACACCGACACGGCGACGTCGCTGCTGCGCCGCATGAAAGAGCGCGAGGCGGCCAAGGTTCTCACCGCGCTGTCCCGGGACAATCCGGAACTGGCCTCGCGGTTGATGAGGTCGCTGGAGGTGGCACGGAAGCCGGCTGACCAGTATTGATCCGCCGTGCTGGCGGGCCAACCCGGATTATTCATGGCCTCCTCGTGGAACAGTCGCAGCCTGTCTGTAGCTGAGTTCGCAAGAACTCAGCCCAACTCGCGATGAGGAACTGAGTTCTTGCGAACTCAGCTACGAGGCCATGGGCGTGTCGCTCACGCCACGATGTTCCTCAAGAGCTGCACCTGGTCGCTGAGGGGCGACAGTTCGCCGCTGCGCTCCATCTGGGTGGCCTTGTCGCGAATCCCCTCCAGGCCGCCGCGAATGTTTCGCAGGATTTCGAGCGCCGCGGGCAGATCGAGCTGCGGTCCCATGCCGATGCAACCGAGCACGTACAGATACAGCTTCTGCATGTTCTCGGGAATCTGTCCGAAGCGCAGGTCGATTCCCGAGTACAACTCCAGAATGATGCGCTGCGACCGGAGCAGCAGCGGTTCGGCCTTCGCCGGCTCGTCCAACTCCAACAACTCGCGGGCCTGCTGAAGTCGCGTGACGATGCCGTCAAACGCGGCGAGCAGCAACTCGATGCGCGTGATCGGGGGAGGAGGGGTTTGGGAGTAGGCGTCGAGTCTTCTCACGGAGTCTGATCCTTGGCGAGGAGTTTGAGAGATCGAGCTCACGCGGGCAGAAGCCTAAGTAGACCCGCAGAGAAAAGTAGGCGGTAGCTGAACTCGCAAGAGCTCAGATTTCACGGAACTGACTGAATTCTTGCGGATTCAGCTACCCAGAGATCAATGCGGTTTCATTTAGTTCGTGTTGTTATTACCGAAGGCGTTGGACAGGTACTCTCCCTGCTGCTTGATGCGGTTCATCGCCTGTTCGAGCGCGGCGAATTGTCTCAGCAGCGACGACTTCTGCTCGTCGAGCGACTTGGTCTCCTTCAGCGTCGTCTGATGAGCGTCTTCAAAGAGATGGGCAAAGCGGTCTTCGATGGTTTGAAGGCGACCGGTCACCGGATCGAGCAGGTCCAGCAGGACACCGTCGAATCGCGAGGCCACGCCGCGCGTGATCGACAGGGTCGCATCGACTCCCGCCTGCACCTGCGACGACGTGAGCGACACGACGACATTCAAATCGGCCGTGTTCAGATTCCCCGTGTTGCCCTTCAAGATCTGACCGGTGCCGGTGGCGGTCTCCGTCAAACCGTTCACGAGGAAGAAACCGGCCACATCCAGTCCGGTGTCCGTCTCCGTTCCGTTGAACCCCAGTGCCGCGAGCGACGAGCCGGACAGCACACTCACTTCCGAGGCGGCTCCGTAGCGCTCCGATGTCAGGACGAGTTTCTGGCTGGCCAGTGACACGGAAACCTGCCTGCCACTGGACAGCAGATTGGCGTTCACGCGGGCTTCGACTTCGCGGGCCAGATCGAGCTGCGAGTACGTGCCCGACGTGAGTGTGATCGTGCTGCTGGAGGTCTCATCGATCCGCACGACGAGCGAGTTGTTGGTGCCGTCGATGACGGTGCTGGCGGCGAGCGCATCCGTCGCGGTGACGGTCGCTCGTTCGGCCGCCTGCGTGATGTCGATCTCGTACGGCGTCGACGATTCCTTGGTGAAGCGGCTGCCGGTGGCGAACTCGATCCCGCTGGAGCTGGACGTTCCGCTCAGGGCGAACAGTTTCTTGAGGTCGCCAAAGCCGACGCCCGCCACGCGACCGTTCAACGCGTCGTCCAGTTTGGCATCGTTGACGACCAGTTTGCCCTTGCCATCGCTCGCAATCCCGAGCGCCCCGAGACGGTTGATCGAGGAGGGCAGGTTGGGCGAGACCGACAGAATGCTCTGCTGAACCTGATCGCGCAGGTTCAAGATGGCTCGATTGCCCGTCAGAATCGACTTCTGACCCGTACTCGAATCGAAGCGCGTCTGCACTCCGACGTAGTCCATGAAATCGTTGTAGTCCTTGACGAAGTCGACCACTTCCTGGCGGGCGGCGGCGACATCGTTGCTCACGGTCACCTGGACCTCTTTCGCCGGGTCGGCCGAGTGCAGGTCGAGCGTCACGCCGGGAATCAGATCGGTGACGTTGTTCGTCGCACTCTGCACGACAATCGCTCCGACCCCGGTCCCGAGTTGCACCTGCGCGTTCGCGGCGGATTGAACCGTCGGCGCGAAGACATCGACGGTGAAGGTGTCTCCGGCCGCGAGTGTTCCCGCACCGAACTGAACCTGGACGCCGTCCACGACCGACTTCGCGACGTTCACGTCGGTCTGATCGACCGTGATCGTTCCCGTCTGCGTCCCGCTGTTGTTCGAGTAGGCGATCTGGATTCCGTTGTCGGTCCCCACCGTGCCTGCACCGATGACTGTGAAGGTGTAACTGTCGTTCGCGGTGCCGGTGTAATTACCGGCGCCCGAGTTGGACGCGACCGTGGACGTCCCCGCAAAACCGGTCCCCACAACCGCACTGCCGACGTGCGTGCTGTTGAAGTTCGGCCGGAACGCACCGCCGCCGTCCGCGGCGAGATTGTTTGTGATCGAGATCGCGTTGGCAGTCCCCGTGTTGTTCGACGACAACAGCAGGCGATACGGCTGGGTCGCCGAACCCGCTCCGTCGTTGATGACCGAGGCGGTGACGCCGACTCCGGAATTGGTAATCGCCTGCGCCAGACCGCGCACCGTGTTGTTGGACGAATCGATGGTGATCGTGGCCGTTTGACCGCCGGCCCGGATTTCAAACGTCCCCTGCGTGATCAGGCTGTTCGGATCGTCGAAGCCCTGCGAGGCGACCTGATGATTCTGGGCGAGACTCAGCACGCGCAGGCTGGTGACGCCCCCCTGCGCACTGCTCCCCGCGGCGGCCGACACGAGCGTACTGTCGCTCGTGGAGACGGCTTTGCGATCGAAGACGTTGCCCTGGGCACGTCCCAGTTTCGCAGCCTGTGTCTGCAGGGTTTGCAGGCGAGTCTCGATGTTTTTCAGGGCCGTCTGCCGGCTCGTCTCGACCTGCTCGCGTGCCTTCAGGACGTCGATGCGCTTCTGGCTGAAGCGAACGAGATCGGTCACCAGTTTGTCGGTGTCCAATCCGGAAGCCAGGCCCGTGAAGGTAATGGCCATCGCAAGTGCTCGATGAAGGACGGTTCCAAACTCGGACCGGGACGGAAAAGAGGGAGCGCTGCTTTCAGCAGGCTCCCTCGATTCAAATTCTCAATCGTTTCGACGTTTAGCCTCGCAGCAACTGGAGGATCGACTGGCTGCTCTGATTCGCCATGCCGAGGACCGTCGAGGCGGCCTGCTGACGGATTTGTTCGCTCGTGAACGTGGCGATTTCCTTCTGGAAGTCGGTGTCTCGGAGGATCGATTCGGCTTGCTGAAGGTTCTCAAGCTGCGACATGTTGTTGCTCTTGGTCGATTCGAGCGTCCCGGACTGGAACGCACCGAGGGCACCTCGCGCGGTGGTGACGGTGGTGATCGCGGCGTCAATCGACGTGAGCGCGGCACTGGCACCGGCCGCCGTCGTGACGACGAGGGCGTTGACCGCCAGCGCCGTGGCGTCCTTGTCCGTCACCGTCAGGGCCGCGGTTTCGCCCGAAAAAGCTCCAATCTGGAATTGCGCGGCGGCAATCGTCCCATCCAACAGGTTCTTGGTTCCAAACTTCGTCGTATCGGAAATTCGAGTAATGCTCAGGGCGAGGGCATCGACTTCGGCCTGGTTCGCAGCCAGCGAAGCCGTGTCCTGGGTTGCGGTGTTGGCCGAGGTGACCGCGATATCGCGGATCTTGAGCAGGATGTCGTTGATCTCGCCCAAGCCCGATTCGGCCGTCTGCACCATCGTGATGCCGCGTTCAATGTTTTCAATCGCTCCGCTCAATCCGGAGATTTGCGACTTCTGCAATTCGGAAACCACCAGACCTGCTGGATCGTCACCCGCCCGGTTAATCTTGAGTCCGGTTGAAAGACGTTCGAGTGACGTGTTCATGCGGGATTGGCTTTTGGCCAGGTTGTTCTGGGCTGTGAGCGATGCGACGTTGGTGTTGACTGAGAGCATGCGAGGACCCCTTCTGAAGTTGATCGGTAGCGGTGACGATGTGTCATTTTCGGGGAGAAGATGCGGGCTTGATCGCACCTCACACGTCCCCTGCCCGTGAAGAGTTATCGAAGGCGATTCCGGCGACTTGCCGAAATCCGGGCAAAATTATGCGCGGGCCGTATTTTTCCTGAAGAACTGGAACGGCACAGCATCGTCAGGCCGCAGACTCACCCTCAGAACGCAGAACGGGCAGAGGCGATTCCACCGCGCCAAACGGCGGTGTCAGAACGATGCGGGCAGTCGCGCGGGCTCCCGGCTGACTGTTGCCGACTCTCGCAAAACGTCGGACCGGCCGCACCGCAACCTTCCCGCCGATCCCAATGACGAACGCCCTCACCGATCGTGTTGGGACACAACCGATGAGGGCGAAGTGTTTGTCGGAGCGGCGCGGTACCCCGCGTCTCAGCGCGCCGTCTGTGCGACCGCACGCCCGGAGCCGGATTCGTAGTCTTCGTCGATGCCCGCGTCATCGACCGGGGCCGTACCAGCAACGGAATTCACCGTCGTGTCCGGCCGGGGTTCGACCTCCAATTCCAAAGTGTTCAGCGTTGCGGAGAATCGGTCCCACGGAGCCGGCCGGAACGGCTTGAGGGCTCCCGTGGCCACCTCGTGCGGCGTCGGTTCGATCACGTCGGTCGACAGGCAGAGATCGAGCAGCCACATCTCTTCGAGGTACTGCGTCGAGGCCCCGGTCGTCCGCGCCCGGGCCAGCCGTTCCCGTTGAGCATCATATTTTCGACACACCTCCATCAGTGTCAGGATCTTCGCAGCATCCGAGCCGTGATGGACCAACAGGTCGCGACACGACTCGAACGACTTGAAGATCGCCAGATCGGCCTTGCGAATCAGCAGCACGGTCGGCGCGATGTAGTGCAGCGGGCGATACGTTTCGAGAATCGGAACCATCACCCACCACTCGCGCCGGTCGCCCGTTTCGCGCACCAGCGTGCGCAGGTGCCCGTGCAGTTCGCGCAGCACGAACGAACCGAGTTTCCCCTCCATCGGGATCACCGAGTTATGCTCGTCGTCGAACGAGTCGCGCGACAACCCGAGCAAATGTTCCCGGATGGCATCCTTCGCCACGAACGTCTTCAGCGGCAGGCAGCCAATCATGCGCACCGCCAGTCGCCGCTGTCCGTCGTCATTGTTGGTGACGAAGGCATAGGCGAACTCAAGCTGCTGAAACTGCTGGCCGCGATTGATCTCGGACATCTCGCGGCATCTGCGCCGGTAGGCGGCGAACCAGGTTGTCACGAGGGCTGCTGTCGCACCCAGTACGATGCCGATCGATTCCCGATGGACCACTTCCCACAGTGTCTGAAACATGACTGCTCCCTTTCGAGCAACTCCGCCGCGCGGCGCGCACCTCTCCCGCAGCTCAACCGACAAGGGAGCTGTCGCAGAAGAGGGCCATGCTCCCGATGGGGGAGACCGCCGCTCGCGACGAATAATTGAGACACGACAACGGCCGATCCGCAGATCGGATCATGCACGGCTTCATTAAAGCCTGAAGCGCAAGCGAAGGAACTGCTGATATTCCACGCGGCCCGATGCGAGACGTTTAGCCGCAACGCCAACGGCATGCGTGCGATTCACGGTTCGCCGGCGTTCGCTCCCATGCCGTT
>JANODP010000209.1:0-8056 GCA_031412755.1 Schlesneria sp.
CAGGAACTTGCGACAAATACGTCAACAAGCCCCCGGCGCGAGCCGGTTCCATAACAACACCTCCGTGAAGAAAACTTGGGCCTCCTCAAACTCGCCGAATACTACGCACCCCAGTCAAGTGGTACTTGGCGATGGCCCTGCTTCTTGTCCGGTATCGCTGGAAAAGCATGCCACGGCGGCGTAGAACATCACTCCACACAGCGGCTCGAATCACAGCATCGAAAAATCGCCTGACGTTCGTAAAGCACGTGCTGAATCAATCCTGTCTCCGTAGCTCAATTGGATAGAGCGTCGGCCTCCGAAGCCGAAGGTTAGAGGTTCGAGCCCTCTCGGGGATAATGACTTACGACGACGACCAGCTCTCTGGCAGAGAAGTTGGCAGAGAACTCAGGTCGTCGAAAGTTGCCTTTCTGAATTTGCGGTTGCCAAAAAAAGTCCCCCGCCTGTTGTCGCAGACGGGGGACCTCGCGAGTCCTCCCTGACTCCCTTTCCTGTTCTCAACACAAGGGAGACTCGTCATGCCGCACTATCCGAAGCCGTTTTTCCGCACAGCCCGCAAGGCGTGGTTCGTGCAGGTCGGCACCCAGCAGGTCAATCTCGGACCAGACCAAGTCCAAGCGTTCCGGCGCTATCACGAACTGATGCAGGAAGACCGGCGACCGGTGCGGACCAAGTGTCCGTTGCTGGTCGAACTCATTGATGAGTTCCTCGACAGCGTCCAGAAGAATCAGGCCCCGGACACATTCGAGTGGTATCGTTCGCGCCTGCAACGCTTCGCCGAGCGCTATCCCGAACTGGAGGTCGGCGACCTGAAGCCGTTCCACGTTCAACGCTGGCTCGACAGCATCGACGGTGTGAAGAGCGGAACGAAGCGTAACTATGCCCGTTCGATCATCCGCGTCATGCACTGGGCGGAGGCGCAGGGACTCATCGACCGCAGTCCCCTCACCCACTTCCGCAAGCCCAAAGCCGGACAGCGTGAGACCGTGATTTCCCCGGAGGAGTTTCAACGACTGCTCGCCCTGACTCCGGGAAGCGACTTCCGCGACTTGCTGGTGTTCGCCTGGGAGACCGGGGCACGGGCCAGTGAATGTCTCGCACTGGAAAAGCGGCACGTCGATTTCGAGAACGAACGGGTCGTGTTTCCGCAGTCCGAGGAAAAAATGGAGCGGGCACCGCGTGTCGTCTATCTCACGGCGGCGACCTTGGAGATTGTCCGTCGTCGTTGTGTGACGGCGACCGGCAAGGTGTTTCGGAACTCGAACGGTCGGCCGTGGACGACGGACGCGGTGAAGTGTGCGTTCGAGCAAATCCAGATTCGCATGGGCAAGGAGGCGATGCGGGAGCGCGGTCTCACCATTCCCGAAGAGGAAGTCGTGGAACTGACTGCACACTTGAAGCAACGCTGGATTGAACAGGATCGATCCGCCAAGACCGACCGGCAGTATCGGGAAATGGCACGCTTTCGGCTTTGGAACAAGCACGCGGTGCGACACGCGCCCAAGTATTGCCTCACGGTGATTCGTCATTCGTGGTGCCATCGTGCGTTGAAGCGGGGTTTGGATGCCCTGACCGTCAGTCAGTTGATGGGACATGCGGACGTGACGATGGTGGCGAAGGTCTACTCGCATCTCTCGCATGCTCCGGACTTCCTGCGATCCGCCATGCGTCGGGCTACCGCGACAGATTGAGATGTCGCAACGGCTTTCGGCGGGGCGGTTCCGGAACAACAATTCGTTGTTCCGGCTGCGCATGGCGGCAGTCGGCGAGAAATTTCGTGATGTCCAAGACCGCGACCCGAATCGCTCCCCCAATGCGGTAATGAGGCAATCTCCCCGAACGGATCAATTGGTAGGTCGAAGCCACCGAGATCGTGAGAAGACTGGCCGTCTCACGCACGGTGAGCATCTCTTCGTGCGCTGGTGCCGGTGTGGGAGAAACGGGATCGGCGGACATGGCTTATCTCACCGTGGAGAGGCGGAGGATTTCTCGGCGATTGCCGGTGAGATCCTGCCAGATGGGAGTGGTCAGTGCGGACGAAGGATTGAGTTCGGCGATCGTGGTGAAGCGGAAGAATTGAGCGACCTGTTCTTTGGCGAGGCGTTCGCGGAGGGACGTGATTCGTTCGGCAGAACGGCAGACCCAGAAGACGCGGACAATGGCGTTCTCAGTGCGGGGGAAGTAGCGGACGTAGGTGTGTTCGGTCAGGAGTCGCGCATAACCCGGCAGTTTGTTGGTGATTTGTTTGCGACCTTCGGACGAGCAGTCGATTTCAAAGAAGCCGATCACGTCGTTGGCACCGGCCTTGGGGTTGCCGAGATCGCGAGGAATCGAAAACCGACAGGCGGCATCAGGTTGGCAGGTGCATGGGGGCTGGCCGTGGAAGGCGTGGTACAGCAACCGACGTTGGTTCGGTGGGAGTTCACTGCTCGCGGCTGGGTCGCGATCCTGTTCGAGAATCCAGTGCGGAGTTGTCAAACCGTGCAAACGGCAAGCGGCATCGAGGATGAGTTTTGTGCGGACGATTTGCAGGCGATGGTGGATCGTCGCGGGTTGCGGTTCGCCTTTCGAGACGCGGAGCGGTCGGTTGCCGTGGATGGAGTCGAATGAAAGGACAACCTCAATTCCCCTTTCGGTCAGGTAGTGAACCGTGGGGGCACGCTGCGAACTTTCGTTCGTCCAAAGCTTGAGTGTCGTTGTACGGATGAGGCCGTGTTGCTGATACAGCGAGAGGCGCTGTCGGCAGCGACGATGCGTTACGTCCGCGAAGTGATGAGCATGGAGCAAGTCCGTGTCCATGAGGCCGTTCTCACCAAGTGAGCCGAGGACTTCTCTGTCTCGCGATTGCAGAATCAGAGCGGGCAACGTGGCGGACATGATGCTCCTCAAATCTGGATGATCGAGTTTTCGCTCTGCGTGGGGACGATCAACAGTGGCGTGCTTTCTTCGGCGAGGAGTCGACGGGCTTGGCTTGATTCGTTGAGGAAGCGAATGAGCTGCCTTTCAAACTCGATTCGTTTGCGCTGGAGATTGTCGGTCGTGTCGAACTCGGGGCGGGAGAGGACTTCCCCACGAAGCTGGGCAAGTTTCCGCGCGAGGCTCTTCGGGAGTCCGGCGAGTGGATGACGAGCGAGCGGGATTTGGACTTGGGACACGCCTTGGCCAGCCAGGTAGAGGAAGCAGGTGCCACGAGGGAGTTGCGTCAAATCGCGAGCCGCTTCGATCATTTGCTCTTCGGTGGTGAAGTATTGGATCGTCGTCACGACTTCGCGGGTGAGGATGCGGGGAACGAGCGTCTGCTTACGCGTGACGCTTGCTCCCCGAGTCTGTGTTTTCGACCAACTGTTGCCCGTCGTCGCCATCGTCCCACGGGACGTGCCGGTGCTGGAACTGGTTCCCGACTGTTCGCTGTGACCGCTTTGTTCGGAGTGGCCCGATTGTTCCGACCGACCACTCTGATGGGACCGACCCGAATCGTAAGAGTGGGCGCGAGACACGGCTTCCGCGAGTCGCGTCATCGACTCGCTGCGCCCCGTTGACTGCGATCTTGTTGAGGACTCCGAACTCGTCGAGGAATTGGAAGTGCCGGACGACTGGCTGGTCCCTTCGGTGGTGGACTGTGTGTTGCTCTCGGCGTTGGACTCCGATCCACCGTCCTGATCGGCGTGGCTGAAGTTTTCCGACTCGTCGGTCAGTGTTAGAATGTCGAGGCCGTCCTGATACTGCTGCTGTTGCGTGAGGACGTGCTTGACCTTCTTGGTGTCGATGCTTGGCAGGCGGATGATTTCGCCGAAGAACCTGGCGTCCGCCGGGTTCTTGTGACGGAAGTAGAAGTGAGCGTTGCATTGCCCGACGAGGGCATTCAGCAACCGGTCTTGCTGTCGCTCCTCAAAGAGTTGCGTTCCTTGGAACGCGACGACGAACCGGGCTTGGAACTTGCGCACCTGAGCCAGGGCGCTGGTGATGACTTCGAACGAAGAGCGGAACGTCGGAAGTTCGTCGATCATCAGGAAGTGGGGAACCCGTTCGGATCGCGGGGTGTTGTAGACCGCGTACAGAATCTCGTGCAGCCAGAGATTGGCGAAGATTTCGACATCCTCTTCCCGGAGGACGCCGCCCCGATCAAGGTTCACGATGATGATGGCCCGGTCGCGGATGGCCTGCCGAAGATCGATATGTCCGTCCGGTTTGCAGAGGGCCAGCTCGACCACGGGGTTTCGCAGGAAGTTGAGGAATCGGTTCTTGGTCGAGCCGATGAAGTCCTCGCGATCCACCGGGCGCATGATCGACAGTTGCGCCAGTTCCAGTTGAGCCACGAAGTCCGGAGCCGACTCCACGAGGGCTTGGTACACGGGACTCGACGTGTCGAAGAAATGTCGCACGTCGGGGATGGTCAGTCCCGTCATCGCGAGTGTCATGAGGTAGATGTTGAAATACTTGAACATGAGCGGCTTCCCATTGAAGTCCCTCTCTCCGAAGGCGTGAAGCAGGATGCGTGCGACATGGCCGACGCGACTGGCGATCCGTGCCCGATACGTCACGTCATCGAGGCCGCGTCGATCCACGAAGAGCGGATTCATCCCGGTGATGCGTTTCGTGTCCGCATACCGCACGACGATCACCTTGCGTCGTCGCGATGGCGGCAGCGAGGCACAGAAGCGTTCGATATCTTCCGGGTCATCGCCGTGTGGGCTGATGAACGTCATGCCACAATGTGACTTGATGAGATGCTGGGCAAGCACTTGCATGGCGTTGCTCTTGCCAGTGCCCGAGTCGCCACTCAGCAACAACCCCGCTGCCGAGTCGCCGAACAACACCGAGTTTGCGAACCGCGCCATATCGGGGCTCGACGGTTTCCGTTGCGGAAAGCCACGAAGCGGATCACGGCTCATGCCCCGTTCCCCCGCCCGAGATCGTTCGCATCTGATCTTGGAACCGACTCTTCTCCTGTTCCAAGAGTTGCTCACGGGATTCGTCGTCGAGTTCGCTCAGGCTTTCGAGCGTTCGCATCCGACTGCGATACACAGACTGAGCTTCACGCAGTCGCTGCCCGAAATCGGTGGGTTGCGAGCCCTGCCGTGTCAGCCGCGACTCGGCTTCTGTCCGGATGTAGTCGGCTTCAAACGCAGCGATGCCCAATCCAGTGACCAGTTGCGTGAGGCCCGGCATCAGGCTGTCGCACGTTGCCCCACTGTCGAGGAGCCGTGACAGATGTTCGACCAGCAGCGAGCGGAACCGATGGTACTGCCGCTGACGAAACCACAGCGGCACGTCGGTCGCCTGAGTAACAAAACTCGCGGCACGGCGGAAGTCGGGGGCTTCGCGGACTTGCATCAGCCCGACTTGAAGGTTGCGAGCCGCCTGCCGGACTGTTTCCGTGGCACCAGTCGCTGTCCGTTGCCCCCCACGGCGTCTCAACGCGATGGGAGATTGAATCCTCACCGGGCCTGCACCCCGCGAGATGTCTGTGACGAGACGACACGCCCCGTAGATGGCACTGCCAAGAAATCCCAATGCAAAAAGTTCGCCAATCATGTCACGCTCCATTCCGGCGGAAGGCGTTGGGCCATGTTGGCCGCCGGTCGCATGGGCATCGGAGAAGTCACATTCTCAGGCCGGTTCCGCCAGCGTAGACAGTCGGGGCACGGTGGATTGCCGTTAGCGGGGTCGCGACGCGCGGTCGTGTTCCAAGCGAAGAACGTGTCGGTCTCCGGAGCGACACCGAGGTACTCACGGATCGGATTGCGACCGTTGAGTTGCCAGAGCGGGTCGAGTTGGACCTGGATGAAATTGCGATCGCCAAGTTGGTCAATTAAACGTCCGAACCGGTTGTCGGCCCCGCGTGTGAGCAACCCGACCGCGATCATCCCCGCGATGGCATCCAGCAGGGTGATGTCGAAGATTGTGCAGCCGTCGCTCACTGGATCAAGCGTTCGTCCTTCGGCCGCAGCCCGCTCGTGAGCCGCACGCCGTTTCGAGCAAAGACAGCGGAAGCAAGCAGCGATTCCGGGATGCCACCAGATCACTTCGCCCGCTTGGCCGCCCTGATACAGCCCGATCCAGATCGCGGGCTTCCCGAGTCGCAACGCAATCTCATTGCCGCGAGCTTGAGCGGCAAAACTGTCGGTGGCGAAGACAAGGAGGTCCGCGCCACCAAACGCCACATCAATCTCGTCATCGGTCATCTCCAGCAGATTGCATTCAATGGTGTGAACGTCCACATCGGGATTGGTGCGCATCGCCGCGATGGCCACCGCCTCAACCTTGGGCCTGCCGATGAACTCGGCATCGTGAGCTTGCCGACCAATATTGGAGGGGGTCACGTGATCAAAATCATTTGGAGTGAAGCTACGAAGTCCGCAGCGAACCATGTTGTTCACGAGACCCGCCGCCCCACCAGCGCCGACGAACACGACGTTAGCAGATTGCATTCGTTCGACATCGATGCTGGGTGTGATCCGTGAGAAGAAGTCGTTCATTCGAGTTGCTCCTGCCAAAGTGCAAGTCTTGCCGAAAGAAAACTAAGTCGAAGGCATGTCGAATCAGACGAGGATCAAGCTCGCCGAAAAGACCCGTCCGCGAGTGAAGACGTAAGGAAAGAGTCGGCCGTCACAGACGATGGGTGTGTAGATGTAGGTCGTGGCGGCATTCGCCGGTCTCCCGAACAGCGTCTGGAAGTAATGGACATCGCCATACGACGGCTGCGGGGCACCCGATGGATGCGAGTGGATGAGCCCTTTGCATCCCAGCCCCGCCGGTTTCAGTTCCTTCAGCACGCGATTCAGATGAACCGAGTTCAGTTCAAACGTGACCGGCGTCCCACGTCCTTCGCTGTCGGGGATGAATCGCGTGACGAGCGAGTCATCACCAGCCGGTCCGATCAGAATCCCCGCCGCTTCGGGCGTTCGCCCGAGCAGGTAGGACATCGCTTCGCAGTATGCAGGTTGAGTGATCTTCATGTGCCACAGCGGCACCGGCTCGTCGTTGGGAAAATCACCGCGAGGGGATGTCGTTGGTTCACGAGGTGGCTCATTAGGGGGCAGTGTCGAAGACGCACGCGGCTTCGCTGAGCCGGTCGATCGCGACGCTGATGGATGGCATCCAGGCCGTTTCCGACCGGCTTCCAATAGACCAGACGGGAAACGATCAGAATCAAAACTCGACAAACTTGTGGTCCTGAAATGGTCAGGGAGATACATGACAGTTCACTCCTCGAATGGGATGGTGTTCGGAACAGAAAAGAAGCCAGTGGGAGAGCAATCACTCCCCCACTGGCAGTTGACGTTGCCTCAGGCGTGAAGCACGCCGTCGGGCAGTTCTTCCACGCCGTTGCAAAGGTCGCAGTGCGAAGTCATGGTGAGACTCCTTTCGCGGTGAGAGTTGGTGATCCCGAGGTTCGCGAGCCATCGCCGTCGGACCACATCACGACGATTCGCACGGACATCGGTGCTTCACACATGAACGCGGCGTCTTCCATTGGGAAATTCGCCAGTTCGAACGTACTCCGAATAGCCCTCCATGAAATGAACGGCGATGGCCTTGGCTCGGTCCATAGTTTCAGGAGCGTTCCCGGCACTCACACAAATCTCTCCAGTCGGAAACAGGTGACTCTCAGCAACGGCCGCCCCATGCGGATCAGGAGGATGAAGTTCGGCAAACATCTTGATCGTCCTGTCCGGCTGACCGACGTAATCGATCGTGTACTTGTCTTTGCCGACCACATACGACTTCTTCACGGGTCTGTTCCTTTCAAATGTGAGGCCCTCGCAGCCTCGGCTTTGTCGCATTGCTTCTTTCGGAAGCGCAGCAGACGGATCAACTCAGACGTGGCAATCACCGCTTCCGGTGAATCCTCGTCCAACACGACACGGACACACTCCGCATCGCTCTTGCCAGTCAGTTCGCACTCGCTGGTCAACAGGTCGGTGATGACGATGTTCATGGCGTTTTCCTTTCGTGTGGTGTCTCAACATTCGTGTTGCGGCGACGCAGTAAATGGACAACCTCACCATCCCGTGTGCGCCAGATTCGGTGACGTTTTCGAGGTGTGAGAACC
>JANODP010000210.1:0-3628 GCA_031412755.1 Schlesneria sp.
AGAGAGAAGAACCCTCACAGCTCAGCCGACCACCAATTGGCGACGACACCCGCGCCGTGTCAACCTCCGTCCGTTCCGGTGCATTCGCGCGGTTCATCGACTACGATTTCGCCGCCACTATCCCTTCTCAGGAGCCGCCTCAATGATTCACACACCCGCCAGCCGTCGTCAGTTTCTGCAATCGCTCGGAGCCGCCGCGTTCGTCGGAGCCGCCGGGCCTCTGTCCCTTCGAGACGCCTTTGCCAAGGACGCCGCCGTGACCGACTCCCTGCCGATCATCGACCCCCACCAACACCTGTGGGATACGACCAAGTTCAAACTCCCGTGGCACAAGGGCGAGGACACGAAACCGCTCCAACGCAGCTTCGTCATGTCCGACTACCTGGAATCGACGAAGGGACTGAACGTCGTGAAGACGGTCTACATGGAAGTCGACGTCGCCCCCGAACAGCAGGTGGCCGAAGCCGACTACGTGATCGACCTCTGCCAGCGCGGCGACAACCCGATGAAGGCCGCCGTGATCTCCGGCCGCCCCGGCACGCCGGGCTTCGAGCCGTACATCCGCAAGCTGGCGCAGAGCAAGTACATCAAGGGAGTCCGTCAGGTGCTGCACGGCGACACCGACCCGGCCGGCTTCTGCCTGAAGCCAAAGTTCGTCGAGAGCATTCAACTCCTCGGCGAACTGGGCCTCAGCTTTGATCTCTGCATGCGTTCGGGCGAACTCCTCGACGCGGCCAAACTGGTGGACCAGTGCCCCAAGACGCGGTTCATCGTCGACCACTGCGGCAACATGAGCGTCACCTCCACCGATCAAGCCGCCCGAGCCAAATGGCTGCAAGGGATGAAGGAACTGGCCGCCCACAAGAACACGGTCTGCAAGGTCTCGGGCATCATCGTCACGGCCAACAAGGACTGGAAACCGGAAGACCTCGCCCCGAACATCAACGACACGATCAACACTTTCGGCGACGACCGAGTCATGTTCGCCGGCGACTGGCCCGTCTGCACGCTGAAGGCCACGTTCTCACAATGGGTCAACGCCCTGAGACAAATCGTGAAAGACCGCCCGGTCGCCTTCCAAAAGAAACTCTTCCACGACAACGCCGCCAAGTTCTACGGGATTTGAGCGAGGTACTCGTTCGGCACGGGGTCTCCCGACTCCGCCGAAACCACCGACCGTAGGTCTCCTCTTCGTTCTGTTTCGGGCAAGAAGAAGAGGAGACCTGCGGTCGGGGCGCTGTACGGGGTCGTGAGACCCGCTAGCAGCACGAGACCTCTCAGTTTGAGGAGAAGCGTGGCATGTCTCCGGCCACTGATCTGATCCGACCAATCATCTTCATCAGCTACAGCCACGACTCCGATGCACATCGAGAGACTGTACTGAGTCTTTCGGAACTGTTGCGCAAGAACGGATTCGAAACGCGCCTCGATCAATATGTGAACGGCACACCCCCGGAAATGTGGCCGCGCTGGATGCTCGATCGATTGGATGAAGCCTCGCACGTCCTGGTCATCTGCACGGAGACCTATTACCGGAGGTTCCGTGGTCATGAGATACCTGGCAAAGGCAAGGGCGTCGACTGGGAGGGCGCGCTCATCACGCAGGAAATCTACGACACACGCAGCCAGACGGTGAAATTCACTCCAGTTCTGTTGCCCAACGGCGATCCGAAATTCATTCCCGAACCGCTGCGAGGCCACACTCGTTACTCGCTGACATCCGAGGCGAACTATCAGGCCCTGCATGATTTCCTGCTCGGTGCGGCGGGCGCTGAACCGGGTGACATTGGGGAGCTGAAGCCGAAAACACGCCGGACGGGCAGACCACTCTCGTTTGGCGATGCTCCGCGTTCGCACTCGACGAAGCCGAACAACATGCCATTGGCGACGCTCGGCTCGCTGTTCAAGGGGCGCGAAGAATTTCTCGACACGGTCCGGAACAAACTGCAGCGGGGCGGGCACGTCTCGGCGATTGTCGGGGCTCAGGCGGTGCATGGCTTGGGGGGACTTGGCAAGACCCGGGCGGCGGTCGAGTACGCCTTGCGGCATGCCGACGAGTACTCGGCCTTGTTGTTCGTCGCGGCGGACCGGCCGGAGACGCTCGAAAAGAGTCTGGCCGATCTCTGCGGCCCGCTGGTCCTGAACTTGCCGGAAAAAGACGTAAAGGAGCAGTCGGTCCGTTACGCCGCCGTCGTGACGTGGCTGCACGAGCACCCCGGCTGGTTCCTGATTCTGGACAACGTGGACGACAAGCAGGCGGCGAAGGCAGTCGAAGACCTGCTCCCCCATCTCCGAGACGGCCATGTTCTGATCACGTCGCGGTTCCGCGAGTGGAGCGGCGGGGTCAAGCGTCTCGACCTGGAGATCCTCACCCCCGAGGCGTCGATCGACTTCCTGCAGGAGCGAACGGAGGGGAGCCGGCGGCTCGAACCGGACGACGAGGAGGCGGTCACGGAACTGGTGCGGGAACTGGACGGCCTCCCGCTGGCGTTGGAGCAGGCTGCGGCGTTCCTCGTCGTAATGCAGGAGTCGTTCGCAGGGTACTTGCGCCGCTGGAAGGCTCACGAGGAGAAGGTCCGGACTTGGCACGACGCCACGCAGATGAACTACCCCCGCAGTATCGCTGTCACGTGGGACACCTCGTTCGAACAGCTCACCTTCTCCAGCCGCGCACTGCTCAACATGCTGAGCTGGTACGCCCCCGACCCAATCCCGGTCGCCGTCTGGCAAACCGAGCGGGCCGAGCGGGCCATCGCCGACGGCGCGCAGCGTCTCTCTCCCAGCACCGAGTCACTCGACGCCGAAGACGCCCGCGCCGGTCTGTCACGCTACGGCCTGATCCAGTGGAAACCGGACCGCTCGGCCTTCAGCGTCCATCGCCTGGTGCAAGAGGTCACCCGCGAACGCCTCACCCCGGCCGAAGAGACCGCGTCATTGCAGGACGGGCTGGAGGTTCTCAATCTCTACCTCTCCGCCGATCCGCCCCCGCAGGACGTCCGTTCGTGGCCACACTGGAATCCGGTCCGCGTCCATGTCGCCACGATCGTCGAGCACGCCGACAAGCACGGAATCGCCGAACCGACGTCGCGATTGATGAATCAACTCGGTCTGTTGCTCAAGGTCAAAGGTCTCTGGGACGAGGCCGAAAAGCTCTATCGCCGCGCGCTGGCCATCGTCGAGCAGTCTTACGGAGCCCAGCACCCCAAAGTCTCCAACCTCCTCAACAACCTAGCGCAGTTGCTCCAGGACACGAACCGTCTGGCGGAGGCCGAGCCGCTGATGCGCCTGGCGCTGGTCCTCGACGAGCAGTCCTACGGATCCGAACACCCGAATGTCGCAATAGTCCTCAACAACCTGGCTCAGTTGCTTACGGCCACGAACCGTCTGGCGGAGGCCGAGCCGCTGTTGCGTCGTGCGCTGGTGATCATGGTGACCAGTCTGGGAGCCAACCATCCTTCTACCAAGACCGTCGAGGCGAACTACCAAACCTTGTTGGAAGCTGAGGTCGATGAGAAGGTGCGGATCATGGGTTGACGGACTTGCCAGTTGAGTTGGTATGACGCAAGCAAGGATCTCGGACAGCCGAAACGCGATCGCTCTCCACTTCGGTCACTCTTCTTCGTAGAAC